>CANFNN010000224.1 GCA_947448095.1 Bacteriovoracaceae bacterium
ATAAAAATCTGCATGAACAATATTTTTATGCTCAGAAAGAATTGAATAAGTCGGGCTTAGTATGTCGTTATCACCCACAAAGCATTGAGTGAAAGTCGTTTTACCGGCGCCAAGCTCACCTTCAAGAATAATCATGGCGGGAATTTTAGTTAAATCTTTTAGTTCATAAACGATATAGGGAAGATCCGATTGAAAAACTTTCTTCCATTCTCTGACCATTTTTTTATTCATAACCTATGCCTCGGACTTTAATAATTCATCTAAAGATTTAAAGGCTTCAGGAAAAGCTTCAATGAGGCTCGATGCGGTCATTGGACGCACACCATTTTTTTCGGCCGCAACTTGACCAGCCTTAGTATGAACCATCACTCCCATAAGGATAGTTCGGTTGAGATTTTCATAAATATTATAAAGTGAATCACGTTTTTTCAGGTTGGCTTCTTGCCCAATGAGACCACCCAAAATACCGGCGAGAACATCCCCGACCCCACCAGTTGCCATGCCGTCATTAGGAGCATAGTTAAAATAGGTTTTGCCATTGGTGAATCCTAAATAAGTGCAGGGACCTTTTAGGATCACGGAACAATTAATACGCTCGATCACTTCCCTTAAATAATGAAAGGGCTCTCTACTGACTGATTCCCATGGAATTCCAGAGAAATGACTAAACTCACCAAAATGTGGAGTCATTAGAGTTGGTGCATTTCTTAATCTAAATACATCCGCATCCTCTTTTAGTGAGAGTACATTTATTGCGTCAGCATCAAGTACCACTGGACCTGAGAAGTTATTGAGAATCTCTAAAACCAACATGCGAGCGCGATTCGAGCGTCCCATGCCGGGGCCAATAACCACTGAATCATATTTTTCAAGATCTTGAATTAATCGTCCCCACTTGATTTGATCCAAAGGGACATAACCCGTCATGACTTCAGGAATAAGACGAGAAATAAATTCCTGATACTGCGGCTCCCAAGTTGCCGCAGTCACTAGACCCGCCCCCACTTTAAGTGCTGCCGTAGAGGCCATAACTAATGCCCCAGTCAGCCCGTGTGAGCCACCAATAACAAGAGTATGACCAAATATTTTTTTATCACCAAATTTGTTTCTTGGCTGAGGAAGTTCATGCTTGATATTGGAATCAATTAAAAATTTATCTCCACCCTTATCCATCACCTGCTTGGGAAGACCACTGGAAATAATTTCAACTTCACCAACATGTCTCGCCCCGTCGGCTTGATAATAACCAAGCTTAGGAAGAGATACAGCAAGAGTGAGGTCGGCCTGAATCGCATTGCCTTGAATGATTCCGGTATCACCTTCAACACCCGTGGGAATATCAAGAGAAACAGTAAAAGCCTTTTCCTGATTGATAAAATGAATCACGTCGTAAATAAACTGGGAAAGTGGAAGTCTTACACCTGTACCAAAGATGGCGTCGATGATGATTTTGGGAGAAGAATTCTGCTGAAAATAAGCTTCGAGCTTGGCCACATCATCGATATACGCAATACGAACGCCATAAGATTCAGAGATTTTCAATTGTTCTTTTACTTCTTGCGAGGAATCATTCTTATCGAATAATAAAAATGCATGGGATTCATGACCCATACTTGCCAAATGCCGAGCAATGGCCAAACCAGTTCCACCGTTATTTCCTCGACCAATTAAAAAGATGAGGTCCCCTGCGTTGATGTCGTCACCTAGTTTTTCAGTAATCGCTTTGGCCGCTCTCAGGGCGACGTTTTCAATAATTAGCTTCTCAGGGAAATGAAACAATTTCTGTGCTTCAGCTTCTAGGTCTTTCATTTCTTTTTGAGTCACAATTCTCATACTAAGCCTCGAGAGGGTATTTATTCATAAGCGTTAACATTTTTTTGACAACATCTGAAAGACCAAAGAAAAGGGCTTCTCCAATGATCCAGTGACCGATGTTATACTCCTCAAATTGTCTTTCCGATAAAAGCGTCTCTAGGGATTCAAGAGTCAAACCATGACCAGCATGATAACCCCACCCCTGGGCCTTAATAATAGTTCTCCCTTCTCGATACATCTTCAGGTGAGACGAGAGATCTTTTTTATTTAAAAAATCTTTGGCATATTCTCCGGTATGAATTTCTACCGCGTCGGCATTTAAAGTCAGGCATCTTTTTAAAACTTCGGGATTTGCTTCAACAAAAAGAGAAATCTTAGTATTGGGAGATTTTTTTTTAATTGTTTCGCAAGCATTTTTGACTCGCAGATAATTATTCGGGTCAACTACATCTAATCCACCTTCAGTCGTTCGTTCGGCCCGTTTCTCAGGCACTAGACAAACCCATTCTGGTTTTTGATTGCATGCAATTTGTACCATCTCATCCGAACAACCCATTTCGAAATTCAAAGGCCTTTTAAATTTTCGGCATTCGTTGTGGGTGTCAGGAACGTCTCGGTCTTGAATATGACGACGATCTTCGCGCAAATGTATGGTAATTTGGTCGGCACCACTGGCCAGGCAAATGTCTGCAGCTCTTGAGACTTCAGGGTAAAACTCACCCCGTTGCTGTCTTAATGTGGCGACATGATCAATATTTACGCCTAAGCGAGGATATTTCATGCTTAACCTAGGGCCTTGGTCACAACGTGAGTCAGCTCCACACAAAGGCTTTCTACCAACTGAATATCTCTCCCCTCAACCATGACTCTGGCGAGAGCTTCAGTTCCCGAATAGCGAAGGAGAATTCTTCCCTCTTTTCCAAGTTTAAGCTCAGCATCAACCATGGCCTTTTTAATCTCAGGCACATCTTCGAAAGGAACTCTTTTTTTGACCAAAACATTTTCCATCTTTTGAGGAAATAATTCAATATTAGTCAAATCAGCGAGCTCCATATCATAGAACTTAATACTCTCAATAACCTTCAAAGCGGCCAAGATTCCGTCCCCAGTCGTAGAATATTTTTTAAACACTAAGTGACCCGACGGCTCACCACCAAAGAGTGCTCCGGTAGCGCGCATATGCTCGACAATATATCGGTCACCCACTTGAGTCCTGGTGAATTTCAAACCTTGCTGATGCAAATAGTACTCAAGCCCAAAGTTGCTCATCACTGTGCCTACAACTTCGTTGGTTGGACCAATTTCTTGGTTGTCTTTGAGAAATCGTCCACAAAGCCCAATCAATTTATCCCCATGAATGACAGCACCGTTTCCATCAACGATCGTGAGTCGGTCACCATCACCATCAAGACATACTCCCAAATCCGCACGATATTTTTTAACTGTCTCGGCGCAGAGCTGAGGATGTAATGCTCCACATCCCATATTGATGTTGACGCCGTTAGGATGATTACCAAGAGGTATAACCTCGGCTCCTAATTCTTCAAACACCATAGGTGCCAATTTATAACCAGCTCCATTGGCCCCATCAACAACAATTCTTAGGCCTTCGAGTGAATACTGAGGCGAGAGCGCAGCTTTAGTATGGACTATGTAGCGTCCAATAACTTCATCTAAGCGCTTGGCGTTTCCAAGTTGATCACCAGTTCGCACTTGAATTAGCGAAGGATCAAATACCATTTGTTCAAGGATCAGTTCAATTTCATCCGGAAGTTTATGTCCGGTACGATCAAAAATTTTAATTCCATTATCTTCAAAAGAATTATGAGATGCAGAAATCATAACCCCAGCATCGGCGCGCATACTTTGAGTGACAAATGCGACACCTGGAGTTGGTAGTGGGCCTGTAAGAATAGCGCGCCCACCCTGGGAACAAACACCTGCGGCAAATGCTTGCTCCAACATGTAACAAGATAAACGGGTATCTTTACCAATGATGATGAGTGGTTTCTTAGAAAAGTTTTTTTGGAAATAACTTGTAACAGCACGTCCAAGCACAAATGCTACTTCACCAGTCATGGGATAAATGTTGGCCTTTCCACGTATACCATCAGTTCCAAATAATTTTCGACCAGACATATTTTCTCGCTTTCAGAATGAAAATTTAGATAATTTCACTATATCATTTTATTGAATATTCACAATAATGCTCTTAGGGCTTATCTCTAACAAATGAATACTGGGCGGAAGGACAACCTTCAGGACCACTTCTATTCTGCCCTTGGCATTTTCTGGAATGTCGGCCCAGACCTGAATAGTGGATGAGATATTTGATCGGTTTTTCATCACCTTTTCTGGCACCAATAGCTTTAAATCAACAGAATTAATTTTACTCATGATGCTTTTTGAATGCGAAAGAAATTTTATGGGAACGGCCTTCATAGTCAGGTTGGCGCTTGCTGCTTTCAATTGATAATAAAACGAAACATCTGAGCCAGAGGTCAGGGAAAGTCTTTCATCAGGAAGTGCAAGCTCAATGGCAATACTCTCTTGTCCAACTAAGGAATCCAAATCAATGGGCCGCGTTGAGATTTCTTTTAGTTGACCAATAAGTGAGCGAGGTCCGTAGACCTCAACCTCTGAGGGTTTAAGCTCTGTTTTTACCAAAGATAATTTTTCGGGGAGTGCCCCTACAAATTGAAGCTTGATCGGAATGATTTTGGAGGCCTTGCGTTCCAGGCGAATCGAGATCCTTCGAGGAATAACTTTTTCGACTACCATCCCGAACGGCAAGCTGAGTTGTGCGGGATTTATGTCTACTTGAAAAGACAATTCTCTCTTTGAGTTAGCACGATTTAAATCAATCACGAGTCGATCTTCTCTTTCAGCGACTGTTCTCACAAATGCTCTTGGACCATTTATCATGAAGGTTACTTCAGTCGGTGCTTTTTGAGCAAATATCATATCTTCAGGTAAAATATATTCTAACATCACAGTTTTTTCAAAGCGCACTTTTTCTGAATTGAGAACATAACCCCAAAGGAACAGCGATAGAAAAAAGGAGAGAAACTTTAAAGAATGTTTTTTAAGGCGATTTCTCATCTTCATACAGTCTTACCTGCAACTTCGGATGAAGAAACTCGATCAATCTCTAGTAAGAACTTTCTAAGATATTTTCTTAAATGCTCTTCGTTCTCCATATAGTGGAAAACCCCATCATAACAAATATTAATTCTGCCTGTTTCCTCAGAAACAGTTA
>CANFNN010000225.1 GCA_947448095.1 Bacteriovoracaceae bacterium
CACTATTTTTGAGAGCTTCTTTAGTTTTCATCTGATCTTTTTTAAAAGACAAGACAACGAGTACAAGCGTTAAAATCCAAATGAAAAGTATCATCTCTATTCTCCTAAAGAATGAAGCGCAGCATGCGACCTTCTTGCTCTTCAACCTTTAAATCACAACTGGTAAACCTTAATATAACGGAATCGCTTGATAGACATCTTGTATCGTGAATATCTCCCACCTCATAGAGATGACCTTCGCCCACTACTAAGCTCTTTTTATCCTTAAGGGTGACCACTCCCTCGCCGATTCTCAAAAAACTTCCCATTTCAACTTCACCACTCACTACAGTATAAATCACCCAACCATCTCCATGATCATGCGGAGCTCGGTATTTGCCTTGGCCTTCAGCATAGGCGAAAAGAATGAATCCACTTTCATCACGATAAAGTTCTCGACCGTTTTCCAGACCTTCCCTACTCAAATCCCGTATAACAGTTTCTTTAAGAGAAAATTCTTCTAGCAATGACTTGATGTTCATCGGTTTGTCCCAGACACCTTTAATATTTTTGATGAGCACTTTCAATTCAGCGTCCATAGATTCCTCCTTTAACTTAGCTATATTAAACCACTTCAAGTCAACTTGAGGTCAACCGGAAAAAGTGGTATTATTTGTCCAAAGCTCGAGAAAACTCTTATTATTAGGAATTTTTATGGATATCGGTGAAGTTTCAAAGAGATCAGGCATCGCTCCTTCAACACTTCGGTACTACGAAGAAATCAAGCTTATTGCCTCCAATGGAAGAAATGGCCTCAGACGTCAGTATCCACCGAGTGTTTTAGAAAGACTGGCCTTAATCACCTTGGCCAAGCAGGCAGACTTTTCGCTTGAGGAGCTACATGTCTTATTTAAAAATGGTGAAAAGATAGTGCTCGATAAAGAACAATTAAAAATAAAGGCATCTGAAATCGATAGGAAAATAAAAAGACTAGAAGCTGTCCGTGAAGGTCTTACACATGCCTCTAACTGCAAAGCTCCAAGTCACTTAGAATGTCCGACGTTTAAACGTTTATTGGCGACAGCGACAAATAAAAAGATTAAGAGAAATGCTTAAAGATGCAAAAGATACGTAGAGTTTCTGGATCATCCTACCTTCTTCTCTTCAACAAAGACTTTACGAAGAACATCGTTCATCAAAGAAGTATAAGAAACGTGGTGTTTCTCGGCCAGATCTCTAATGGCTTCCAAAACATCTGAATCAAAATTGGCCGTAATCTTCTCTCTCGCTACCTTCTTTAAGCAAGGCAGAGTTGAGAGATCAACATCGATCTTGCCAAAAAATTTATTCGGAAATCTATCTACTTTTTTTAAAGCTTGTTTTAGATTTGGTTTTTTCATTTTTGCCATGAAGCGCCTCCCAACATTTCCAGAGATATTCATAATTCTCATGGATGTATTTAATAATGCCTTTAACTGCTCTTATCGTGAATTGAGTCGACCCAATCACCTCAAGAGTCACGAGCGAAATCTTAACTTCGGCCTTCTCTCCTTTTGCAATAACATGCACATGAGCTGGGCCATGTTCTTTAGGAGGAGCGAAAACTTTTATTTTCCACTTTTCATTTTCAATGACTGTCCCGACCTTTACTAACATAGTATACCATACTTTTATATGGGTTAAAAGCCATACAATTTAGAGTTACAATAATGTCTGAGTAGATCTTTCCAGTAAATTCGACAACATAAACAACCATGGGTGCTCCCCATTTTTCACTTTTGATGGTATATTTTTAATATTTCTATAGGATAGAAACATATGCCCGAACTCCCCGAAGTCGAAACCATCCGTCTGCAACTCTCCCACTATCTTCCCTTGAAGATCCTCACCGCTTCGTCCACTCCCCAGCTTAAGCAAAACATTCTTCACACGGATCTTGATCTTCAAAATAAATCCATCATCGCCATTAAACGCAAAGGCAAGATGCTGGATTTTATTTTAGACGACGGATCCCACATGCTCTCGCACCTCGGGATGACCGGAACCTGGCTGATTGGTGAAACTATTAAAAGTGGCAAGCATACGCATCTTACTTTGACTGGAGATAGATATACTCTCGCCTACGATGATCCGCGCCGCTTTGGGCACTTGTACTACTACACTAAATCTGAGGCGGAAAAAAAACTCGCCGAACTGGGACTGGATCTGACGGATCCCGACTTCACGCTGGAGTATCTTACTAGTGCCATCAAGCGTTTTCCAGAGCGCGCGCTTAAAGTCACATTACTTGATCAAAAATATTTTGCGGGCTCCGGCAATTATATTGCCAATGAAATTTGTGCCCGTTCTGGCATTCGTCCCACCCGTAAATGCCGTTTAGTCAAAAAAGAAGAGTTCCCTAAGATTTTAAACGCCATTCACGAAGTCCTGGCACCTGCACTGGCCTCAGGCGGAACCACCTTTCAGGGCGGCTACCGTGACTCCACCGGTGAAAGTGGCCAGGGTGTTGATCATCTGGTGGTATTTTATCAAAAGATTTGTCAGATGTGCCAAAAGACTCCCGTGAAAAAAATCATCTTAGCGCAGCGAGGAACCTACTACTGTCCTCTCTGCCAAAAATAAAATCCAATTGATCTTTTAGTTCATTGCGCTATCCTTTATTCATGATGAAACTTATTCTGCTTTTTTTGATGCTTGCGAGTGCCTTTGCCACTGAGGATTTCTCGGGTAAAGACTCCATGAATGATATTAGTTTTAGTGACTATAAAGATTTCCCCACCAAATGGGCGCTTGTCACCATCCGCTTTCGTAAAGACACCGGCGAGATGCGCCTGACTTATGCCAATGAAATCGCCATGAAAACCATGAACGAAGCCAAGGTTAATTATCCCGATGGAGCAGTCTTTGCAAAAACCGGTTTTTTCACCGGTGCCGATCCTCAGTTCATTAGCTCAGTTGTGCCTAAAGGACTTCGCCGCTATCAATTGATGGTAAAAAATAAAACCAAATATGCCAGTACCGGTGGCTGGGGTTATGGATTGTATGATCCAGACGGAAAAACCTTTCCGGAAGATCCTAAAGTCACCCAAGACGCCTGCTACGCCTGTCACACGATTGTAGAAAATCGAGGAGACGTATTCTCTCAACCCTTTTCATTCACCTCGAAAGCTAAATTCATCCTGCCAAAAGACTCAATCTCAGGCAGTCACATTCAATACGAATGGATCAAAATTCAAAAGCTGCCGGAGATGGTTAAAAAGTTCATCCCCGCGGGCATTAAAAAAATCAGAAGTGTGACTAATGCTAAACTTAAATTGAATCTCTTTCAGGGCACCTTGGATGAAATGAAGCCGATCCTTGAGCATGAGGTCAGAAAAAATAAATCGCCTGCAATTTTTATTTCCTCAGACTCCAAACGTTTTGTCTTGGTCATGACTAAAACCAGTCAAGAATGCATGGAAATGGGCTCCTTTGAAGTAGTCTCGACCGATATGAAAAATAATCCCGTGATTGAAAAGTACTGCACGCATGATTAAGGGACTGAATCTTTTCATTTTAATTTCCCTTGTAAGTTGCGCCACTCGGCTTCCAGGACAACTCCAGAAAAAAATCCCTGTCACTTCAAGTGAAGAAGCAGGTCACATCATTCAAAATAAAATGAATTTTTTAAACATGCTCTTCGAGCAAACGAGAGACCCGTACTACGGGGTCGCGAAATGGACCGAGTTATGTTTAAAAGAAAATAAAATCGGTGTGATCCAAAAAACTAAACATGGGATACAGGCCGTGTCTGAGCTCTACCTTGATCAATCCGACTCCCCAGGCCTGTGTCCAGAAAACCCAAGTGCTACCAAAAAATATCTGGTGTACTTATACTGCAACGGCTCTGACTCAATTTTGCAAATCCTTTACCCGATCACAACTAAGCCGTCTGAACTCGCGAATGATTTGTGCCCTTAGAGAGAAGTAAGAGCACTGTGAAAATTTTCAGACTCAATCATTTTTCCGGCCAGATAATCGGCAAGAACCACAGAAGCTTTCACATCCGATGGGTGATGAACTCCACCTACCACTCGGTTAAGAGCGTACTGAGAAGCTCTGGCCAATAATTTCTCAGCTCGCTCAGGATAAACTTCCGAGAGAACTCGAGCAAACAATCTGGCCATCAATGTGTGTCCACTTGGGTAAGCAAAAGATTTTTCCAGAGGAATACATGGCTTGATTTCAGGATTTGCATTATAGGGTCTAGGGCGTTTGTAAGCATGTTTGGCGATATAACTATTGATCCCTACGTTGGCGTAAGCTTTCAAAAGAAACAGTTTCATTTTCTTCACTTCAGCTTTAGATAAAATTCCATTCTCTCCACCAAAGAGACTCTCAAGCGAGGTGTTGGAATCTTTAGCGGCAAGCTTGCAATCTTCAACTGATCGCGTGGCCTGATAGTCCAAAAGGATTCTAAAATCTTCTGCTTCGGCCGAAGAGCCTTGGGCCGGAAAATGACCAATAATTTTTTCAATTTTTTTAGGAAGAAGAATTTTGACTTCAAGTTCAACATGTTTAGCGAAAGCTGAAGAAGTCATTAAAACGATGAGTAGGGCGAAAAGATTTTGCATGGTCATCCTCCTTAAAAGGTAATCTATCATGCTTCAAAAGACGGAATCGATCAACATTTGCCAAAAATGCGCAAAGCGTTAACTAGGGTTTGAGTAATAAATCAAGTGGATGCAGCTTACAGCGGGACTTATCCTGCTCCTCAAGAGCTTTAAGCACACTCTCGATCTTCAGCGCGTCCTTATTCAAGAGCACGCCCAAGTCTTTAATCAGTCCATACAGCTGCTCTTTTTGTTCTGGGATACACAACTCTTCCATAACCCTTTCAGCGGAGCGAGCACGCTTGAAGTAGACCTCTTCCAGCATGATATAAATTTGATCCTTAATTGAAATCAAAACACCTTCGGTATACTTGTCAGTATTTTGAGACTTCGCAAATTTTAAAAGATCCTCGAGGAGGGCCTCACCCGTCATGCCCCATCTTTTAGCAATAGCCCAGGTTTTCACGTCGGCCAAAAGTGCTTTCTCCA
>CANFNN010000226.1 GCA_947448095.1 Bacteriovoracaceae bacterium
AACGTCGATCATTTCAAGAAAAGACATATCTGGAGAAACGTGTTCTACGCGGTAATCAACTAATTTGCCTTCAGTCTTAGCACCCTTTTGGCGCCAGATTTTGAGGTTCAAGGTCATATTTTCAGAGCTCATGAGCTTCTCCTTATTTATAAGAACGTGTTGCAAGTTGAACAAACTCAAACTTTAGCTCTTCCTTGTGACGGATAGGACTAGAGTTAGAACCAGTGTATTCCCAAACAGCGACGTGAGCGAAATTCTCATCATCACGTTTCGCTTCACCATCTGGAGTTTGATACTCTTCACGAAAGTGTCCACCACAAGATTCTTTACGCTCAAGAGCGTCCAGTGCCATGAGTTCTCCGAGTTCTAAAAAGTCAGCAACTCGAGTGGCCTTGTGAAGTTCAAGGTTAAAGTGTCCAGCGTCGCCTGGAACGTTGACGTCACGCCAGAATTCTTCACGAAGTTTTCTGATGCTTTCAATCGCCGTTTTTAGGCCCTCTTCATTTCGACTCATTCCCACTTTGTCCCACATGATGTGGCCCAGAGCTTTATGGAAATCATCCACAGTGCGTTTTCCTTTCACTCCTAAGATTTTAGAAGTCTGAAGGATCACGGCCTGTTCAGCATCTTTAAAGGCTGGATCTTCAGTCGTTACTTTTTCAAGAGTGTTCGAAGCGAGGTAGTGACTGATGGTATTAGGAGCAACGAAGTATCCATCGGCCAGACCTTGCATAAGTGCCGAAGCACCCAAACGGTTAGCACCGTGATCAGAGAAGTTGGCTTCACCTAAAACGTGCAGACCAGGAACTGTTGATTGAAGATTATAATCCACCCATAATCCACCCATAGTGTAGTGAACAGCAGGGTAAATCATCATCGGAGTTTTATAAGGATTGTCTCCAGTGATTCTTTCATACATTTCAAACAGGTTTCCGTAGCGGCCAGCAATAGTGTCTAGACCATCACGCATAATCGCATCACGGAAATCAAGGTAGACCGCTTGTTTGGTTGGGCCCACACCTTTGCCTTCATCATAGCGGTATTTCGCCTGACGAGAAGATACGTCTCGAGGAGCAAGGTTACCAAATGAAGGGTAAACGCGCTCAAGGTAGTAATCTCTTTCTTCATCAGGAATATCAGCTGGCTTGCGCTGATCATTTTCTTTTTTAGGAACCCAAACTCGGCCATCATTTCGAAGTGACTCACTCATGAGAGTGAGTTTCGACTGATAGTCACCGTGAACAGGAATACAAGTGGGGTGAATCTGTGTGAAACAAGGGTTAGCAAAAGCTGCCCCACGTTTGTGACATCTCCAAGCGGCCGAAGCGTTAGAAGTCATGGCGTTGGTTGAAAGGAAGTAAACGTTTCCGTATCCACCAGTACAAAGAAGAACTGCATCAGCTGCGTATCTTTCTAGCTCACCAGTGATTAAGTTACGAACGATAATCCCGCGGGCCTTACCGTTGATTGTCACTAAATCCATCATCTCACGACGGTTGTACATTTTGATCTTGCCCTTAGAAACCATCTTCATCATCCCTGAGTAAGCACCCAGAAGAAGTTGTTGACCAGTTTGTCCACGAGCATAGAAAGTACGAGAAACTTGTGATCCACCGAATGAGCGGTTATCTAAATAGCCACCGTACTCACGGGCAAAAGGAACACCTTGAGACACCATCTGATCGATGATGTTGTTAGAGACTTCGGCCAAACGGTAAACGTTCGATTCACGAGCGCGGTAATCGCCACCTTTAATGGTATCGTAGAAAAGACGCTTAACTGAGTCACCGTCATTAGGATAGTTCTTAGCACCGTTGATTCCACCCTGAGCTGCAATCGAGTGAGCGCGGCGAGGGGAATCCTGGATACAAAAAGAAAGAACGTTATAGCCTAGTTCAGCGAGTGAAGCAGCAGCAGAGCCGCCGGCCAAACCTGTTCCGACAACGATAACCGTGAATTTTCTTTTGTTAGCAGGGTTAACAAGTTTTGATTCAAACTTATGTTTGGTCCACTTATCTTTAAGTTCTCCGCTTGGAGATTTAGCATCTAAATTAATGGCCATATTACACTCCCTTCAGGTGACACCAAATTGAAACGAAGGCAAAGCCTCCACCAATTGCGATGGCGTAAATAAGTCCGAGACGTTTTACATTTTTAAAATACTTGCCGTGGTTCCAGCCCATAGACTGAAACGCCGAAGAAAAGCCGTGCGAAGTATGAATCGCAGCAGTGATCATGGCAAAAACGTACCAGGCAGTAGCAACTGGGCTTTTGAAGTATTCGATAGTGGTGCGAGTAAGATCTCTCATCAGGACGCCATCAATTGTTACTTCATAGTAAGTTCCAAATTTAAGACTGATAAGGTGAAGAACTAAAAACGCTAAAAGAACCACACCTGTATAAGGCATCGTCTGAGAAGCGAAAGTTGTTCCGCGACCAGTTTTCGTTTTCTGTTGGTATTTTCCGCGTGACTGCATGTTCTCAAGATTGAGTTTCATCGCAAGTCCAAGGTGCACAATGAACACCAGAGCGAGAAAAGCTTCGATCACATAAAGTAGGCCACCTAGGGAAGCCAGTTTATGCGCGTAAATGTTAAAGGCATCCGAACTCACCATTAATAGAAGGTTTCCGGTAAGATGACTTACCAAGAATCCACAAAGCAATAGGCCCGTGATGGCGACTAATTGCTTTCTACCAATGGAAGATCTGAAGTAGTGATTAACAGCAGATGTCACCATACAAAAGTACTCCCTTTAGATTGAACAAAAAAATAGATTTAAGTCTTAGAAATAATTGCTTTTAGAGTAGCAGATTTGCATCACTTGTCAGGCGAATATTGCTTGAAAAAAATAAGACAATTATTAACTTACTTCGTCTTGGGGAGCGCTGCGCTATACATGGCTAAACAACGAACTCGGTTGGCCTCATAACTCACGATCGGGCGAGGGTAATCTTGGAACAAAAGTGGGTCGGGTCGGTGGATTTCTTTTTTAGAAGCACGCGCCAGCTCCGGCACCCACTGGCGAATGAAAGTTCCGTCGCCGTCAAACTTTTCACTCTGGGTGTAGGGGTTAAAGATGCGAAAATACGGTTGGGCATCACAACCTGAGCTCGATGACCACTGCCATCCGCCGTTATTGGCCGCAAGGTCATAGTCTAAAAGATGTTCAGCAAAATATTTTTCGCCTTTGCGCCAATCCACTAAAAGTATTTTACATAAAAATGACGCCACAATCATTCGGGGACGGTTATGCATCATACCTGTTTCATTGAGGCAGCGCATGGCCGCATCGACAATGGGAAAACCGGTTCGGCCTTCACACCAGGCCTGGAAGTCTTCGTCAGTTCCCTGCCACTTGATTTGATCATAGTCTCGTTTGAAGGACTCTTTTTCCACGTAAGGATGAGTTTCAAGAATCATGTGGTAGAAGTCCCGCCAGATAATTTCTGAGAGCCAAGTCTGGGCCCCTTCACTTCGGTCACTGATTCCGGCCCGGATCATGTCCCGGATGGATAAATTTCCAAAACGAATATAAACCGAAAGATTCGAAGTGCCGTCAACGGCGGGAAAGTTTCTCGCCTCTTTATATTCAGGCATGAGTTTATCAAACTTTTTCAATCTCTTCAGGGCCTCTGAGGTGCCCCCAGTTAATAGGGGAGCGTCTTCAACAAAACCAATCTCTTTATACCAGGGATAATCCAGGATATTTTTTTTGTGAGAAAATTTTCGAATATTTTTTAATGGGCATTCAAAATCTGAAACATTATTTCCTGTTGCCTCAAAATGCTCAAGCCATTTATTTTTGTAGGGGGTAAATACCTTATAAATAGTACCAGATCCCGTCAGGACTTCAGTCTTTTCACAAAACACACCGTCTTTAAAAGTTTCAAACTCAACGTTCATGAGGGCGAGTTTTTTTGCGACAGTGTCATCGCGTTTTTTGGCGTAGGGCTCATAATCTCGGTTGGTGAAGACTTTTTGAATTTTAAGTTCTTCGCACAAAAGAGGGATCTCTTCTTCAGGTTTTCCGTAGCGGATAATCAGGGAAGAGTCTTTTTTTTGCAGCGTTTTTTCCATTTCTTGCAAAGACTGCATAATAAAGGTCACGCGCTTGTCGGACTTGTTTTTGAGTTTATCTAAAATATGTTTATCAAAAATAAAAACGATGGTGGTCTCACCACTACTTAGCGCGTGAGAAAGGGCGGCATGGTCATGAAGGCGAAGGTCGCGGCGAATCCAGCAGAGGTTTTTCATGAAGTCATTCTCTCAAAAAGGTCGGGCCCTATAAAGAGCTAATCAGTTTTCGTCTAGGAGTTGTAGAGACTTTGGCCCCCATTCATGGGTGAGGGCCAAAGAATTTAGTGGTCTTTCGTGAGTTTAATAGTTTTCACAATTTGCTCAGCCGTTGGGACTCCGTCAGGGTCAATGTCGCCTTTAATGACCCAGATTTCATCGGCTTTTTTAGGGTTTCGAAGGTATGAGAGTGTGACTCCACCTTCGGCATCAATGGTTTGAATGATACTGATGGCATCAGGGTCACTGGCCCCGACACCCATGACTTCTTGTTGGCGGCCATATTTATACGAGAACTCTGGGCGCAGCTGCTTTAGTCTTCCCAGGTCCACATCTTTCATGGATTTTCTCGCACCCACTAAGACTCTTGATTTTAAGAGGGCCTGAAGCTCGGGGAGTTTATGCTCGCCGTATTTTCCTACTACCATGGCACCCATGGCAAAAGCTTTTCCGACTTCACGATTTTTTGAAGTCGAGTAGCCGTAACTGATGCCGTACATGGGTCCAGTTTCTGAGTGATCTCGCGCCATTTTCACCAGACCATCACCAAAGATGTCATTATTTAATTTATCAAAATCCTCTAGTGCCGCTTTTTTAATCGCTTCAGGCGAGGCGCCGCTTCTGATCTTTCCAAGAACGGCATTTGAGGCCATGTGGGAATTGAGTTCTTTGAACATATCAATAATTTCTTCTTCGGACTTGGTTGAACTCTTCGAGGCAAGGCCTCGCCAGTTAAT
>CANFNN010000227.1 GCA_947448095.1 Bacteriovoracaceae bacterium
AAACATTAGATTTCAAGGTGTTAAATGGACCTTTTAGACGAAAGTAAATTCCTAGGTAAACAGTTGGATAATCAGGGATTTGGGATCTTTGACTTTTATGAAGGTCACCAGACTCATAGCTTGGCTTCGCTTTGTGAGCTTCCTTTGAATCGAAGAGCAGATGTGCTTTTAGTTGATACTCAAAGTGTTCTGGATCATCCCGAGCTTCAGGAAAAGTTTAGAACTGTTTTAAATACATTTCTTGGAGTTATCTTTTTCCACGAACAACAAAATGAAACCGCTCAAAAGTGGGTTCAGGATCAGGCAGGTTTTCTCACTAAAATTATTGGCGAGTATTCTCTGCCGATGGCCCAGCTTGAGTGGACCATGCTTTCAAATCAGCTTCAGTTTTTGTGGAATGTGCTTGAAGAACAGAAAAATTTACAAAAGCACATTGTTAAATTTAGCCAAGAGCTAGATATGACTTTGCAGAGTGCCGAAACTGAAATGCTAAAGGCCAAAAAAATCCATGAAGTTTTAATTCCTAAACGAAGTGAAGAGATCAAGGGAATTTCGTTTCTAAACAAGTATGCATCTGGAGAAGGAGGCGGTGGAGAGTTTTATGATCTTCATCATTCTGGTCTCAAGGTGTATCAAATTCTGATCTCCAGTCAGTCTTATTTAATTTCTAGCTCGCTTATTGGTCTGCTCAATATTCACAAGCAAAAAGATTTTGTTCCTGAGATGTTTCTGGCCGATGCGGTGACAGAGATCCAGAACGTGAATGGTGCCAAGAAGAAAAAATCAGAAGTAGAAGTCGTAGTGATGGAAATTGATACTTCGCACCTCACGATGAAGCTTTATGGTTGGGGTAAAACCGAATTTTATAGCTATTCAAAAGGGAAGATCGATTTAGGTCTCAGTGCTACGCAGAATTCAGTTGCCTCTGAGACCTATCAATTGGTTAAAGGGGAGAAATTGATTGTATTTTCTCCTGGATTTATATTTAATTGGAGAGAAGGTCGTATTAAACAAGAGTTATATTCATTTTTAAATAATCATCATCAGCTAACTCAAGCGGATCTTATGATGGAAGTCTTTCTGCAACTAAGCTTAGTGAAAGAAATGGATTTCTTAACCAAGGATGCAACAGTAGTGATGATGGAGGTAAATCGACATGGTATTCATCAGATTTAGTTTTTTTAGTCTTCTTTTAATGGGATCTGCTTTTGCTCAAACAAGATTTAGTTCAAAAAGCTGTCTTGATTCATCTTATAAAATGAAGATGGTTCAAAAAGGTCCGCTCTTTGGTCTTTTGAAGCAAGAATTTATTATCGATAAGAAGAATTGCATCATTCACATCTCCCACAAAAAGTACCTTCCTAAAGAGTGGATTGTAGACGTTTGCCGTGAGCCCGTTCATATCAAAGTGACCTCGGCCACAGGCGTAGATGTTGCTAAAAAAGAAAATGAATGCACTAAAAAAGATAATTCTCGCGACACCAGTGATTTTTGTTCCCAGTATTTTACCATGATGGACGTGATTCAAGACGATGGTTTGATTTTTGCTGAAGGTGACCGAGACAATCTTAACTCGGCCCATGGAAGAACATACTGCAGTTACTTACTATTGAAGAAATATCTTAATGAGTCTGTCGTTTTCAGCCGTTACACTGAAGTTCAGGATATTTTTGTTGAGAAGTCTAAAGTCGCTCCAGCTCCGATCATACCTGCAACTCCCGAAGAAGGAGCGCAGGGTAAAATCGAAAATCAACAATCAAAAATTGAGGGTTATAAAGATCCTCTGACTGCGACCTTTTAGACTTTGCTAAAGGCCCGCTCAAGGTCAGCTATCAGATCATCGCAGTCCTCAATTCCAACTGAGAGTCGAATAAGGTTGTCGTGAATACCTAACTGTTCACGAACTTCCTTAGGAATCGAGGCATGAGTCATGATGGCAGGGTGATCAACTAAGCTTTCAACTCCACCAAGACTTTCTGCTAAGGCAAATAATTTTACGTTCTCTAGGAAGCGGCGAGATTCAGCAATTCCACCTTTCAAGAAAAAAGTAATCATACCCCCGGAGCCTTTCATTTGTTTTTTAGCAAGTTCGTATTGGGGATGAGACTTAAGCCCTGGGTAAACGACTTTTTCAACCTTAGCGTGATTTTCAAGATAATTGGATATCTTCATTGCATTTTGTTCGTGAGCCTTCATTCTTACGGCCAAAGTTTTAATTCCACGAAGCACTAACCAACTGTCAAAAGGTGATTGGCAAGGCCCGATTGCATTTTGGTAAAAGAATAGTTTTTGGCGAATTTCATCAGAGTTAAACATCATCGCTCCACCCACAACATCCGAGTGACCATTAATAAACTTGGTCATGGAGTGAAGAACAATGTCAGCACCTTGATCGAGAGGATTTTGGAAGAAAGGGCTCATGAATGTGTTATCTACAACAACCAGCGCATTAACTTTTTTGGCGAGGGCAGAAACAGCAGCAATATCCGAGATCTTTAAAAGTGGATTCGTAGGTGTTTCAAGCCAGACGAGTGCTGGCTTAAAGCTATCAATTTCTTTTTCTAAATTTTTAAGATTCGTCGTATCGACAAATTTAAATTCATGAATCTCTGGGAAAACTTTAGAGAAGAGGCGGTAGGTACCACCATAAACGTCATCACCGCAAATGATCTTTGAGCCCTTAGGCAGCATGTGCATAATTAATGATGAAGCCGACAACCCGCTAGCTGTGACAAGACAATGTTTAGCATTTTCGAGCGACGCCAGACATTCCTCAAGACGAGTTCTGGTTGGGTTGTGGGATCGAGTATACTCATAACCCTTGTGCTCTCCAGGAGAAGACTGAACGTAGGTAGAAGTTTGGTAAATAGGCGGCATGATTGCCCCAGTAATAGGATCAGGTTCGCCACCAACATGGATAACTTTAGTTTCAAATTTCATATTTTTCATTATTTACTCCATTAACTCTTTCATTTCGTGGGATGCGGCCAAAGTTGAAAGTCTCGCAACAACTGAGTACACAGCTTCTTTCATTTTATGGTCACAATCTTGTTTTACATCTGAAAGGCAAAGCTTTTGATAGATCATGCCTTGAGAATTTAAATTAGACTGGGTTCCTTTAAGAGGATTCGTGCGCATAAATCCTCCGGAGCTTTTTCCATTCACTAAATAGATTGTCACTTCGGCCGGAGCACCATCATATTTCACAATCGTCTCTACACCTTCTTGAATCAGGATCGATGTAAATTTGAGATTGTTTTTTCCAACGTCCATTTTGTTTCGAACTTTTCGGTTCATGTTTTTTATTTCTTCACCTGACGATACCACCGAAATGCCCATGCCATAAGTTCCTTGTGAGGCCTTTACGAAAACATGTGATTCGGCAGGAAGAGTTGTAAGAAGTTTATCTACCTCACTCGCCAGCTCATCAAGTCCTTCTTTCGTATTAAAATCGATATTTTCGGCGGTGGCAAAATGCGCCTGAATCAAATCAGGATTGATACTGAAATGCTCGGCAAACTGATTCGCTGTCGTTCGGTAGCATCTGAAATGATGATTTTTTTGACGTTTGTACCAGCCCACAAAAGGGGAGGGAAGAATCGGAGTTGAAATCGATTTCCAATTCACCGGCAGGGGATTGGACTGATCATTATTTAAAACAATCGCATCAAAATTAAAAACCACTTCTGGATTCATGCTTTGGAAGACGCCATCAAGCACCTGGGCTTCATAAATCACAATAGAGTTACCGGATTGTGATTCTAATTGCACCACCGAAGAGCCAGTCTCTTTAAACAGGTCTTTGTCGGGAGAAAATAGAATGACTTCAGTTCCTGCCATTTCAATCGTCGTTTTCAGCTTATGAAGATGATCAAGATAATATTTGTTTTTAGTATGGGATTCCGGGAGTAATCCAATCCGTTTCACTTTGAGACTAAGCTGATCGAAGGCTTCTTTAAAGCGATCAGCACAGCCTAAAAGATCTTTACTGCAGAGATTATTAAAACCGGCCGGGTACATATTGTGATCAACAGGAGCAAATTTCGTTTTGCTCTCTCTGACATCAACACTTGAAGTGAGAGGTTGAGGCTGCTTTGATTGCTCAAGATCAATCCACTGATTTATTTCATTCCAGTTATGACAAACGAACTGTTCAAGTTCGGCTTTATTAGAAATTTTATAAGGCATAGGTTTTCCATTTCGTTGTCAGGTTGATTACGTGTTCAATAGGCTCAAGACTCATGACTTCCGGAAACTCAAGGACTATCGGAAAGGATTGCTTGAGGGATTTTTTTAAATCTTTTTCTCTACTATCTAAAGAAGTCCTGAGGGCAATGAGTTTCTCGTCGGTTGGATTCCATTGACTCATTTCTTGCTCAAGGCATTTGTTAAGAACCAAAAAATGGTCTTGATGCATGAAGCTTGATGCATGAGATTTCATTTCGACTGCTTCTTGAGCTTTTCCTTGCTCTACAGAAGTTACCAAAAACCAGTTGCATTCAGTTTTTGATTTCAGTCTTTCCTGAAGGCTAAGACCCTTTAAAAATGCTTCTTTAGATTGATAGATAATCTGAACTGCGAGAATGAAATCCTCGATAAATTTTGCATCAGTTACTTTTTGTAAATAGCTTAAAAGTTTTCTGAGTCCACCCGAGATCACGCGATTGATTAGGCCAAGACCAAAGACTTTTTTCCCAGCACTGGCCGTTTTCGATCCTAAATAAGTAAAGAGTTCGACAAAACTTTGGTCAAAAAATGAGCGGATTTTTCCAATTCCCTCGAGGAAGTCTAAGAAGTGCGCACCAGGCGGTGTATCCAGTACGATCACATCATATTTGCCTGAATCAAACTGCATTTGGACTTCGACCAAAGAGAGTATTTCATTCATTCCGCCGTATGGACGGGACAAAATTTTAATAATTCGATTAGAAGCAAGATCAGGAGTTTTATATTCAAGCGCCATTCTTTGAATGGTTTTTTCCGGACTCATAAGGAGAGCGTCAAGTTTGATATCGTTGACCTCTACTGGT
>CANFNN010000228.1 GCA_947448095.1 Bacteriovoracaceae bacterium
TCAGTGCTGGTGGGGCTCCTGCTCAAGATCTTTTCAATGGAAATGTTGGTGGAGCTGATATTGCGGACTCGGCAGGGATTAACGCAGTAAATATTAGAAAAGCCGCTGATGCTATGCTTGCCAAAGCAGATCCAGCTGCACTCAAAGCAAAAAATAGTTTTGCTTCAGGACTTGAAAAAGGCTTGATGGCAAGCTCAAGCGGATTGTCGATGGGATCTGGTGGTGGAATGAGTTCTCTTCCAACTTCTCCTGCTGGCGCAGCTGCGGCCCTTGATAAAGAACTTAAGGCCAATAAAGATGATACTGCTCAAAAAGCCGCTAGTACGTATCATGGAGCTGACTTCAATGATGATGTAGAGATCGATCCAGCCGCTGTGGCAACAGATGAAGCTGGTGGAACTGAAGAACTTGAGATTGCTGAAGTCATGGAGAAGGAAATGGATCTTGGTGATAGTGATATCAACAAAGGGTCTAATACAAATATTTTTGATGTTCTCAGTAACCGCTACAAGCGAAGTGGAATGAGACGCCTCTTTGACGATCAGAGTACTGCTCCCGTAGATGCTCCTTCCAAAAATGAGCTTGCTGAATAAATGAATATCGATATATTACTTGGAAAAACGAAAGAACACTTGGTGCCCCTAGAGGGCACTAAGTTTTTTGTCCACCAACAAATGCTGCATGATTTTTTAAAACTTCAGCAAAGTGCTAAAAAAGATGGTTTCGATCTTCAGATTGCGAGCGCCTTCAGGGATTATGATCGCCAACTGAGTATCTGGAATGCTAAGGCCCGAGGGGAAAGACAACTCCTTGATGATCAAGAGCGCCCTCTCGATTTTTCACTTCTCTCCCCCACTCAAATTGTGTTTGCGATCCTTAGATGGTCGGCGCTTCCTGGTTGCTCTCGTCATCATTGGGGAAGCGACATTGATATTTTTGATGGTAATTCGCAAAATGCTTCAGAAGTAAAACTTGTTCCCTCTGAGTGCATAGCGAATGGTCCCGCTGCAAGACTTCATGAGTGGCTAGACGTTCAACTTGCACACAAGAAAGCTTTTGGTTTTTTTCGTCCCTATGATACTGATCAGGGAGGAATTTCTCCAGAGCGCTGGCACTTGAGTTATTACCCCATCTCTCGAAGAGTCATTGATGTTTATACTTTCTCAGTTTTCAAAAAAAACATTCTTGAAAGCGAAGTCGTACTCAAAGAAGTTATTCTAGAGCACGCAGATGAAATTTTTCAGCGCTTTATCATGAGTTTTGACCTTCCTTAAGATTACATTCAGGGCCATAGTGACTCCAAAGCCTAGGTGCATTCTGATACTTCTTACATTTCAAGAAGTTAGACACATTTTTCTTGAATTTTTTACAACCTCATTTCATAAGTATTTCCATAGCCTTACCTTGGTGCCATTTTAGCCCGGTGCCTATGTAAGTATAATGTCGTTTCACAAGTCATTTTTAATAGGTATCAAATAAGGATAGGAAACTTCTCATCACAATTTTTGGAGACGTTATGAAATTATCAACTGCATTTGTATTTCTGTTATGTACGGTGATCACCGCTCAGGAAGCTGTCGCTCAAACTCGCGGTCCTCGTTATAACCCTCCAGGTGGTGGTGGTTCTAGTTCTCCGAGTAGACCCTCTTCTCCGAATCCGGGATCATCTGCAGGTGGATATTCTTCAGGCTCTTCCACTCCACGTGGCCCAAGATACAATCCAGGAAATGGCGGCGGCTCTTCTGGCCCAGTAGTTACTCAACCAACTCGTCCTTCAACACCTTCATATCCTAGTTCTACAGCTGGTGGGTCTGCTTCAGGCGGATCAACCCCTCGTGGTCCTCGTTATAACCCAAATCCAGGTTCTGGAACTGGCCAGGGAGGATATTCAGGTCCGACTCGTCCAACGAATCCAACTCCAGGTTATTCGACTGGTGGTTATTCAACTCCTCGTGGTCCTCGTTATAATCCAAATCCTGGTTCAACAACTGGTGGCTACTCTGGTCCTACTCGCCCTACAACTCCAGGATATTCAACTGGTGGTTACTCCACGCCTCGCGGTCCTCGTTATAACCCACCTTCTCGTGGAAACTACGGTACAAGTACTTACCACAACCCGTATGGATACACTCCCACTCACTACGTGACTTATTATCATACACCGTATGCGAATCCTTATTACTCTTCCATTCGTTACTACAGAACTTATGACTGGTACTCATGGGTAGTTCGCTCTAACCCTAATTATATCTATGCTAACTGGATTTTTTACCCAGCTTCTGGCTACAACAATGGTTACTGGACGATTGATAACTATCCTTATTACGTTTATAACGGTTACAGAAACCGTTACTCATCAAACGACTACTGTAACTATCAACTAGTTGATCAGTATGATCACCGAGTGGTTCAAACTTATTGGAACCAAATTTGTAATGCTGGATATGATCAATGTTCATATGAGCGCGATCGTCTAAATGGACAAAATAACGAATACCGTTTCTTCTGTTCTGAGACTTACCGCGATCAAGGTTATGATTACTCAAGACCTACTTATGATGAAGATCCTAATGATGGTTACAACGATGGATCAAACTCTTGTAACGACTATGACAATGATGGATACTGCGATCAGCAAGAAAACACTAACAACACTTGTTATGACACTAATCATGACGGTATGTGTGACAACCGCCAGCCGGCCCCAGCTCCAAGTAATACTTGTAATGACTACAATAATGATGGTTACTGCGATTAGTTCTTAAGTCGCTTCATAGGCCATCCGAAAGGATGGCCTTTTTTTTGCTCTTTTTCCTAAAATCACCTACATTAATTTAATGCTTAATAAAAAATCACTACCCGCCTACCTCATTATTGCTTTGGGATTTATTTTGAGACTGACTTACGTGCAGTTTATCAATCCTATAAGTAGTTCCCTTTTTTCTGATATGAATAACTATGTAAGCATTGCCGATTCAATTAACGCTGGAGTTTGGCGAGATTCTCATTTCTTTCAGCCAATCGGATTTCCCTATCTCATTTTAACTTTAAAAATTGTAACCTCTAACTGGATAAGCTGGCTTGAGTGGATTCATATTATCACTGGCACCTGTTCACTTTGGTTTTTATGGCAAACGGCGAAAGAGTCATTTGGTAAAAAGATTGGGCTTATTAGTCTTAGTCTTGCCAGTGTGCATCTGCCTTGGATCGCTTTTGCAGGTCTCGCACTGGCAGAAAATATTTATATCTTTTTTTTAACAGTGATTGCCTGGCTGACTTTAAGGCTTGTTCGAGATGAGAAGCCTAAGCAGGCGGTATTGTGGGCGTTCTTTTTTTTCATGGCATTTTTAACCAAAGGAACTTTGGTTTTTTATGGACCTCTCTTTATTTGCGCACTCTTTTATTTTTTCCAAAAAAAAGCGATTCGAAATATTTTTCTCATAAGTGTGATTATGTCAGTCGGCTTATTGGGACACGGACTCTTTACGAAAGCTAAAATTGACCACTTCCAAATCAGTGCTTCTGCCGGAGGGCTCAATTTAGTGGAAGGAAAATGCCCGCTGAAAAACAATACGGATAGTGCAGGCTATTCCTGGCTCTCACCACTTTATCATCAGCTTGGCCAGAATCAAATGAAGCGCTGGGATCATCCCTTCACTGACTCTGCCTTTTTTACCAACGAAGGCCTAAAATGCATTAAGAATAATCCCTTCGTTTTAATTCAGTCTTTGGAGAGCATTCCTTTTCTTTTTTTTGGAAACACCTTGTGGCCAGTGAACCAATCTCGAATTTCTTGGGAGATGAGGCTCTATGAACTCTATTTTAGTTGTTTTTGTGTTATTGGCCTTATTTGTTACTTAAGATTTATTAAAAGCTCTGAGACTAAACGAGAAGAAGTTTTGGTTTGGGTCTTACCACTGGTTTCAATTATGTTGTGTGTCTATATTTTTAAAAGCGAAATCAGGTTCAGAATACCGTTCGACGTTTGGTTTATACCGGTGGCGGTGAAAGGATGGGGCCAGCTCTTTAGAGCTAAGGTGATTTAACACCAACGGCTTTGAGCCAAAGTGGATTGGCCTCGATGAGTTTTCTTTGTTTCATATCAAAAAAGCCTACAGTAAAAACGGCTTCGGAAGCTATTTTCCCATCGGCCTTAATCATCTTCTGATCAAGCACCATCATCTTAGAACTAAGTATTTCGCGAGTCTGAGATTGAATTATTATGACTTCACGGTTTTTGATTTCTCGTCTGAATTTGACCTGTAAATCAAGAAGAACTGGACCCACTTGATCTCTTTGAATGACTTCTAATCCGAAACCATTTTTTGTAATAAAATCCCAGCGGGCCTCTTCATAGAGCTGAACATATACAGCATTATTAACGTGACCAAAGGAATCTAGATGGCATTCCTTAATCACAATTTGATACTCAAAGATTTCGTTCAGATTCATTCTTACTCTAAGTTCTGATAGTCTAAGCGTTTGTCCTGTTGAATCTGCCCATATTTTTTAGAGATCTTTTGGAAAAGTCCAGAATCCTCCCCGCCATCACTTGCAATTGAGCGATCTTCTTCGATACCTCCGGCCTCACCTTTAGCATCAAACATGCTGGCAAATGGATTTGCATCATCGCCACTTGATCCGCCCTTAACGGCCTGAAATCCACTTTTCCCACCGGCCTTATAGTTACCAGAAACTTTTGTTGTTTTAATATCAGGATCACTATTATCCTCGGCTTTAGCACCGGCCAGATCATTTCCAAGCGATGCACTTCCTCCGCCTCCACCGCCGCCGCCTCCGCCACCACCCGGAGCAGAGCTTTGACTTCCAGGAGTGACACTAGCAGCTCCTGCCGGATTGAGAATCCCACTTGCCTCTTTAGCTGCTTTCTCAAAAGGAGAAGCAACATCTCCTACTTTTTCTGGATTCGTACCATTGGCCAGTGGATCACTACCAAGTCCAGTAGGACCGTTTGGATCAAAATTGAAATCCTGATTGGTACCAGTGCCTGTACCAAAA
>CANFNN010000229.1 GCA_947448095.1 Bacteriovoracaceae bacterium
TATGAATCTATTGATTATACAGCTGAGAGGATTCCAAAAAACAAATCATCCGTTATCCTAAAATCATTCATGGCCCATCATCAGGGTATGAGCTTAATTTCTATTAATAATCTTCTTAATAAATCAGTCATGCAAAGAAGATTTCATAATGAGCCAAGAGTTAAGGCAGTCCAACTCTTACTCCAGGAAAGAATCCCAGCTGCTCCCCAGATTGCAAAACCAAGGGCAGAAGAAACACACATCGAAAGCTTTTCTCGTATTACAGGCAATCACCATACGAGGATCTACAATGATCCAACCCTATCTACACCAAGGACACAAATTCTTTCCAATGGAAATTATTCCGTCATGATGACCAGTGCCGGAAGTGGATTTTCAAAATGTGAAGAGCGACTGGTAACGAGATGGAATGAGGACCCTACTCTTGATAACTGGGGTCAATATATTTTTGTAAGAAATATAACTGATCAAAAAAATTGGTCAATTGGTTTTCAGCCAACTGAAACAAAGCCCAAAACCTACGAGGTCCATTTCTCTGAAGATAAGATTGAAATACTTCGGGAAGATCAAAATATATCAACCCACACCGAAGTAATTATTTCTTCTGAAGATAACGTTGAACTGCGCCGAGTCTCGTTAACGAATCACTCGGATAAAATCGTAGATCTCGAGATCACAAGTTACATGGAGATCGTTCTGGCCAATGCCAATGACGATGCAGCCCACCCATCTTTTAGTAATCTCTTTATCCAAACGCAATTCCAACCGGACACTTGCTCACTCTTGGCCAATCGAAGACAGAGGTCGGCTAAAGAGACTGAAGTTTGGGGTCTTCATGTCATGTCAATTGAGGGAGAAGCAATCGGAGAGGTTCAGTACGAAACAGACCGAAGCCGGTTTATTGGCAGAGGCAGAAGTATTAAAGATCCGATCGTTATGACCAATGAGATAGAACTCTCCAACACAACCGGAGCAGTTCTTGATCCTATTTTTTCTTTACGCCAACGCTTGAGAATTAAACCACATCAAACCGCGAGAATTGTTTTTGCTACCGGATTAGTTTACTCAAAAGTTGAGGCCTTACGAGTTACTGAGAAATATCACGACACAAATATATTTCTTCGCCAACTAAATCTTGGTTGGGTAAAAGGACAAATTGGCCTGCGCCACATTAATGTTACAATGGAAAAAGCTCATCTCTATCAGAGGCTGGCCGGACGGATCATCTATCTCTCCCCATATCAAAGGGCCCAGGCGCCATTATTAATCGCCAACACAAAAAATCAATCAGCACTTTGGCCTTATGGAATCAGTGGAGACTTGCCCATTCTCTTAACCAGAATCCACGATGAAAAAGACATAGAAATGATTAAGGAGCTTCTCAGGTGCCATGAATACCTAAGACTCAAAGGTCTTAAAATTGATCTAGTCATTCTGAATGAACACGCCACAAGTTACATGCAAACATTACAAGATGAATTAATGCGCCAAATATTGATCAGTGGATACCATTCGCTTATCGATAAACCTGGGGGTATTTTTGTTAGAAGGGCCGATCTCATTCCGGCCGAAGATCTAATCCTTTTAAAATCAGTTGCAAGGATTATACTTTTTGCGAATAAGGGGTCTCTGGGTGATCAGTTGATCAGAAGGTCTCACGATCAAGCACTTCCCCCACGTTTCATTGCCACGGCCCAAAAAAAAGACTACCCACGAATTTCACACTCTCAACCTGAACTCAAATTCTTTAATGGACTTGGAGGATTTACAAATGAGGGACGAGATTATTTGATTACGCTAAAAACAGATCAATGGACTCCAGCACCTTGGATAAATGTTATCGCAAATGAAAAAGATTTTGGAGCGATCATTTCTGATACTGGGCTTGGATACACTTGGTCTGTGAACAGTCGTGAGAATCGCCTATCCCCATGGTCTAACGATCCTGTGTCTGATCCAACATCAGAGGCCATTTATATCAGAGATGAGGAAACTGGAGCATTTTGGACCCCGACTCCTCTTCCTATCCGAGGACCAGAAACCTATTTTATTAAACATGGCCAGGGCATGAGTGAATTTAGTCATGATTCCCATGGAATTTCTCACAAGCTAATGGTTTTTGTACCGCTAGAAGATTCCGTAAAAATAATTCGATTAAGTTTAAAAAACTTAAACGGCAAATTAAGAAAATTATCTATCACAGGCTATATTGATTGGGTTTTAGGTTTTTCTCGGGCTAAAAGTGCTCAAACTGTCACAACGTTTTGGGATTCTGAAAGTAGGTCCATTTTTGCCAAGAATTCCTATAACAATGAATTTTCAAACCGCGTCGCTTTTATAAGCAGTAATTTGGAAAATATCAGTTTTACTTGTGATCGAAAGGAATTTATTGGCAGAAATGGTTCCATGGCACAACCTGCGGCCCTTTTAAGAAGAAACTTGGGTGGACAATGTGGTGGAGGATTTGACCCTTGTGGAGCATTACAATCGGGCCTTGATTTAAACCCTGGCGAAGAAAAAGAATTAATCATCTTAATTGGTCAAGGAAGCAGCGAAGAAGAAGCACGACGATTGTCCCAGTTTTATCAAAATGAAAGTAACGTAAAGAGCGCCCTTGATGCCGTGATGAAATTCTGGGACAAAACCTTGAATACTATTTCCATCAAAACACCAGACCCTTCAATGGACATGATTGTAAACAGATGGCTTCCCTATCAAACGTTAGCGTGTCGAATATGGGCCAGGTCGGCTTTCTATCAATCCGGTGGAGCATATGGATATCGAGACCAATTGCAGGACGTAATGGCCATGGTCTACTCTCATCCTGAAATTACCCGAAAACAAATTATCTTGGCAGCATCAAGACAATTTCAAGAAGGAGATGTGCAACATTGGTGGCATCCACCCACAGGCCGAGGTGTAAGGACACGTTTTTCAGATGATTTATTGTGGCTGCCATTTGTTTTAAATCACTATATTGAAGTGACTGGAGACTATTCAATCCTCGACGAGAGAACACCATTTATTGAAACTCCCGGACTTACAGAGGGCCATGACGAAGCCTATACCCAACCTGAGACATCGCAAAAAGATGCGACTATTTATGAGCACTGTTACCATGCGATTGAAAAAAGCTTAATCAATGGAGAACATGGACTCCCACTCATGGGCTCGGGCGACTGGAACGATGGAATGAATCGTGTGGGAAATCTAGGAAAAGGAGAAAGTGTTTGGCTCGCCTGGTTTTTGATAAAGACGATGAGAGGGTTTATTGCTCTTTGTGAAAAGAAAAATGACATCCCTCGCGCTGAAAGATACATCGTCCACATAGTGAATCTTAAACAAGCCATCGAAACGAACGCCTGGGACGGAGAATGGTATTTAAGGGCATTTTTTGATAACGGCGAATTGATGGGTTCGCATAAAAATGAAGAATGTAAAATTGATTCCATCGCTCAATCATGGTCACTTTTGTCAGGAGAGGGAAATACCGAGAGAAGTAAAAAAGCACTAGAATCGGTCAATAAAAATCTCATCAACAGAGAAGATCAGATCATAAAACTCTTTACTCCCCCATTTGATAAGACACAGATGGATCCAGGCTATATTAAGGGCTACGTCCCAGGAGTCAGAGAAAATGGAGGTCAATACACTCATGCTGCGATTTGGACCATGATGGCCTATGCCCAAAACAATGATGCCAAGATGGCCACTGAGCTCTTCTCCTTAATAAATCCTATTAATCACTCCTCTACGAGGACAGCTTCTCAAAAATATAAAGTAGAGCCCTATGTGATTGCGGCAGATATCTATGGCGTATCTCCGCACGTAGGACGTGGAGGCTGGAGCTGGTACACTGGATCAGCAAGCTGGATGTACCGGGCCGCAATTGAATCCATTCTCGGATTTACTATTCATCACAACACCATGGTTATCAGACCCTGTATTCCAAAAGGATGGGATCAATTTCAGCTGAATTACCAAAAAGAAAAAGCGACCTATTTTATCACCGTACTAAACAATCAAAGCGAAGCATCCATTGAAGTGGATGGAAAATTAATTGATGGCCATGAAATAAAGATCATGAATGATGAAAGAGAGCATAGGGTAATAATAAAATTGCACTAAAAACTAGACCAATTCTTTTTGAGTGAATATAACTTAAAAAAAATGAAGCGCCCCTGTTAACATATGTTAACAGGGGCACCCATCATAAAGGGTAAAAGCATGTGGCTAGTGGTCGATAGTGGCTCAACAAAGACAGACTGGGTTTTAATCAATAATGAGGGAGTACAGACTCAGACCCACACCATGGGATTTAATCCCTATTTTCATTCTCCAGAAAAAATTTATTCAGAGTTAACGAAAAAAGAATTCACGACGTTGATACCTGTTAATGATGTAAGACATATCTTTTACTACGGTGCTGGATGCCCAAATGAAAGCTACCGCTCGATTATAAATGACGGTCTCACGAGAGTTTTTCCTAACGCCAAGATTGAAGTTCAGCATGACTTATTAGGTGCTGCAAGAGCAACTTGCGGACGAGAACCAGGCATTTGCGGGATCATGGGAACAGGATCGAATTCATGTTTATATGATGGACAAAATATCACTGACAACGTCACCGCCTTGGCCCATGTCCTTGGAGACGAGGGCGGCGGAGTTCAGCTTGGACGCCTTCTGCTTCAAGCTTACTTTTACCGTGAATTACCTGAAGATCTAGAAAGTGAATTTGATAAGGCCTATCCTGAGGGCAAGGACGCCATTATTCAGAGGATTTATGGAGAAGGACAAAACGTTCACATTGCGAGCTTTGCAGAGTTTCTGATCCAACATAAAACTCACCCTGCGGCGAGAAGATTAATTGATCAAGCCTTTAGAGAATTTGCAACAAGACACTTGAAGAAATACAAGAACTGGCAAAATCTTGAAATTAATCTTGTGGGTTCAATCGCTGGCCTTCTCACTGAAGA
>CANFNN010000230.1 GCA_947448095.1 Bacteriovoracaceae bacterium
GGATGCTCGTACCAAGAGATGTCTGTTAAAAAAGTGAAAATGATTTGCTGTTTAAAACCAACATGTTCTAAATGATACAAAAGAGGCGGAATAGCATCGACAAAAAGCCTCAATGTTTTTAAATCAACCTCGTTACGAGGGACAAAAGTCATAATTTTCTTTTTTGTCTCCGGGTGCAATGAGCGATTAATTTTTGAAGGAAAATCAATCCCTGCACCCGTCACGTGAACCTTTCTTGCACTCACAGGAAAAAACTCAATCGCAAGTTCTTTAATATTTGAAGAAAAGGTAAAGATAGAATCTGTTCGTGACACAAACCATTTATCGAAAAAAGAGCTTTTTTTCCATTCAATATTCTCATTAAAAGTAAAAACCATTGGCACCTGAGGCATGCCTTTGAGGATCATTCCCAAAGGCATGAGACAGTCATAGTTATAGCAATGGACGATATCGATTTGTTGCTTTTGAAGAATTAACTGGATCTGAAAATAGAAATTTAACTTACTTCGCCAAGTAGATAAGTCAGTTGGAAAATAAATGCGGGGAATAACTTCTTTTTCAGCTTCTTTATCAACGAGGGATTTTTCATGGCAAAGAATAAATGAAGATCCACCTATGTTTCGAAAGTAGCTTGCGTCCGAAATGCATCTTCTTTCAATTGTGCCCCACTCTTCTGAGAGGCAAACATAGAGTACCGAAAGGTCCGAGAGCCGGAGCTTTTCTCTCATTTCCCGTCTACTATATCGGCAGTGACCGAACCAATTTTGATTTTCGCCTGGGCCTTCAGTAGTTTGTGATATTTATCGTCGCTAAACCAAAAATACAGGTCACCATCTTTTAAAGTTTCACCAGTATATTGAGTCGTTGCATGAACACGAATCGCCTTAATATCATCACCGATTTCTGTATTAATTTCTTCACGTCCCTCAACCTCGGCCTTGAGAATTAAGATTTTTCCCTTGTTGATGAGAGGAATGGGATAAATATCCCCATTCTTGAGGGGCAGTCCCTGGAAAAAAAACAAAACAGAAAAAGGGTCGATACTGAAATAGGGAATGTTACCACTTTTCTCTTTATTTTTGATTGAGCCATCAGATTTCTTTTGCTTCCAAAATGAAAACGTCTTCATCAATTCGCGGTCATGCAGTTGCAGATCATCAACATCCTGCTTGCTTTCTCTTTGGATTAAAGAAAATCGCGTCGATAAGAACTGATCAGTCGTCACATAAGTGTCAACCGTATCATCAAGTTCGTAAATGTTGCTATAAAACGGAGCCGATTTGAAGCGAGAATGGAAGTGCCATACTTCTTTACCGTGAATCAGTTTTTTTCCACGGTTGGTGACCATGATTTTCCCTACAGTCATTCCCATGTAGTGGATATCCATAAAGACTTTTTCATCTACGAAGTGATTTGATTTATATTTTTTCCAAACCTCTTCGGCTTTGGAATTAATCGCAATCATCTGCGGTGTATAGTCAGCAGGAAGCTTACTGACAGGGGTGTCTTGAGTCAGAGGCAAAGCTGGCTTAATAATTTGTTTAGGCTTGATAGTTGAAGTTTTCAACGAAGGTGAAGAAATTTTTACTTTTTTGGATGGAACTGTAGCTGTAGCTGCCTCGATTTTTTCCACTTCAAATTTTTCAAGAAGAGTATCAGGAATCACAACCTGAGCTTCAGGCGTCACTTCGCCGGGAACATCCAAAGACTTTTGGAAATCCTTTTCTTTTATTTTTGAGGAACAGCCACTACAAATTAAAATAGCTAACAGCCAAGTCTTCACTCTCATCCTTTGAGATAAGTATTTAATAAAATTGTAATTTATTGTGGGGCAGAATCAAGGTGGAGAACTTTGCTTAAGCCTTGAACAAGTTCCTGTTCCCCACTGATAAACTCAACTTTTACTTTGGTGAAGAGTATTCGGGAATCCAAAGAAACTCGTTTCATTTTAACCATGTCTTTCTCGCTACAAATGATGATGGCAGATTGCTGGGAAGCCTTAATCAGCAAATCGTTCACATCTTCAGGTGTGAAAAAATAGTGGTCTGGAAAGCTCGCCCTTTCGGTGATCTCCACTCCAAAACTTTCAAGGTATCGATAAAATGAATCTGGAGATGCAATCGCTGTAACGGCAATTGCCCTTAGACCTTTGAGTTCATGAATAGAAAAAATGTATTTATCATGCACGTCAAAAACACCTACCGGCTTATAAGTCGTTAACGCCACAAGTGGTCGGTGATGAAAATGCTGACCAAGAATACCAATAAGTTTTTGGATTTTTTCAGGAGTCACCATATCTGCGCGAGAAATAATTATGGCATCCGCATCTTTAAGAGCGGTCATCCCCTCACGCAAATATCCCAAAGGGGCACATTTATAAAGATTGAGCGCCATCGTGGCATCAAATAAAACAATATTAAAGCTTCGGTAAATTTGCAGATGTTGAAACCCATCATCCAAAAGAACGACGTCCGGTTTAACTTCAGAAAAATATTTCAAGAGGTTTTCGGCTCGGTTTTTACCAACAATGACAGCTCCCCGACTCATCTTATTTGAAATCATCAAGGGTTCATCGCCATAGTCAAAAGGATTCAGCCTGAATTTTTGGCCTGACTTAAGAAGACCTGAGGAATGCTCAAGCTGGCCTTTATATCCCCGAGTCAATACAACGGGATTAAGACCATGGGAAATCATCCATTCCGCAAGCCATATGATTGTAGGAGTTTTTCCTGTCCCACCAAAGGATAAATTTCCAACAGAAATAACCGGAACTTTAAAGGTATATTTTTTCAAAACGCCGTATTCAAAAAAAGATCGACGTATACGGTAAACCCATTCCCAAACGAAACTTAAGGGCGCGAGTGCTGCAGTCTTAGACCACGACTTTAGCCTTATCTTGTGCTTAATGTGCTCAACTTCATTCATGAATGACCTGTGCCATATAGTGAGGGACTGAAAAATCTTCACCGGAGAGAAGAAGCTTCGTATTTTTTAACTTACTCTTAAGTTCATTATAAACAGTTTCACTTTCTAACCAAGTTCTAATTACCCGAGTAAGTTGCTGAGCATTCGCGTGATCCTCGACAAACTCAGGAAAAACCATCTCTCCATGAATGATATTTGTCAGAGAAATTGGTCCTTTGTATTTAATGAAATTATAGAAGATAAACACGTTCAATAATGAAGCCTTGTAACAAACGACTGTTGGCAATTCAAACAAGGCGGTGCTGAGGGTGACAGTCCCGCTAGCGGCAAGACTTAAATGACATGCTCTCATGGCCTTAGTGAGTTCGTGGGACTCATAGAGCACATCTATCTCTGATTGAAAATATTCGTAGATATCCTCTTGGACATGAGAAACTTTAACCAAATGCACTTCAACAGAATAAAATTCTCTGAGTTTTTTTACGGTTTCAATAAAGACTGGAAGTAGGCCATGAATTTCAAATTTCCGGCTTCCCGGTAGTAACAAAAGCTTAAGCGTAGGCTTCCAGACTCCAAAGGTTTTCGCAGGGATGTCGCCCAACTCATCTTTGTAAGTAAGCATCAAAGGATGAGGAATTGACCTCACCTGCTTAACTCCTCTTTCCTTAAACCAATCTCTTTCAAAAGGCAGAATGCTGAAAAGGGTATGAACTGTCTCAGAAAGAATCTTCGCTCGATGTGGTTTCCATGCCCACGCCTGGGGTGCAACATAATAAAGGACTTTAACCCCGTGCTTTGAAAGTCGCTTCGCAAGCCTCATGTTGAAACCCTGAAAATCAACAAGGATGGCAACTTTCGTTCCCCTCTTGAGTACTTCATTTTCAATTCGAGAAAGTGCTTTGAAATAAAACGGAATTTTTCCAATAACTTCAGAAAAGCCCATGCTTGAAAAATCTTTCAGGTGATAAAGGAGATCCATTCCCTGGGCCTTGAGCTCTTCACCACCAACGCCATAAAAATCAGCGTCTGGAACAAGCGACCTTAACTCAGGAAAAAAACTCATGGCATGCTCTTCACCGGATTTTTCTCCAGCAATAAGCAGACAACTAGCCAAGTTTTACCTGGACCGGAGTCATTAAATTCATTGATTTTAAAGCACAGTCCACCATGTGAACCGCGTTTAGTCCGTCCTGCAAACCAATGATCGCAGGTCGGGACTCAAGAATTGAGTTATAGAAGTGTTGGTGCTCAATTAAAAGATGATCGCGCTTAGAATAGGTTTCTTCTTTAACAAAAGTACCATCCTCAAATGTTGAACTTGTGGCCTCATAGATTTTGTTCGCAAATAAATCAACGAGAATGGTGCCATCTTTAGACATGACTTCTAGCTCTCTCACTTCTTTGACACTATTTCTTCCAACGACAACAAAGGCTTCACATTTCTCAGCTAGGGAAACTTGGATATTAGCGTGATCCCAATTGTTAGTTCTTATTTTAAGGCCCTGAGCACTTATTGAAATCGGTTTCTGCTTAAAAAGAAACAGAAGTAAATCGAGATCATGAATAGCAAGATCCTGAACAACATCCACATCAGTGGCGCGCCCCTTAAAAGGAGCAACACGATTAATCTTTACCGTAAATGGTGGGGTCAATTTCTGGAAACGACCGCGAAGTTTATCCCAAGCTTCATGAAACCTCTCGCTATGTCCTACTTGAAGCACAACCTTTTTATCTTTTGCCACTTGAAGTAGATCTGAAGCCTCTTGATCATTTGAGCAAAGCGGCTTCTCACAAAATATGTTTTTTCCATTCTTTAATAAATATGTGACGAGCTCAAAATGTGTTGAGGTCGGAGTCACAACAATGGCAGCATCAATATCGTTAATAATTTCACTGATATCACCAACCACTTTAACGTTCGGGTGATTAGCTTTAGCAGCTTCCTGACCAGCGGGGAATTTTTCTACGATTGCGACAAAGTCAGCAAACTCTTTATTGGCTTCAACTTTTTGGCAATGCCATTTACCAAGATGACCGTAGCCAA
>CANFNN010000231.1 GCA_947448095.1 Bacteriovoracaceae bacterium
GAGGAGAAGCTAATCTATTTTGTCGTTTTTGTTTTCGGATCAATTTGTTGACGCCAAATTGGTCCTGAGGGAGCAGGGAAGTGAGATTTATCGATCACAATACCTGGGATCTTTCCAATATTCATTAGCGACACTTGTTTTTCAACTTGAGCCTTTGATATTTTTTGGTTTACCCAATCAAACATTCTATCTGGCGACCAGAACATGAGTTTTTGATGAGGTTCATTTTCACTGGCCCATTTTCCACCACTAAACATCAGTTTCAAGAGATTCACCCCTTCATCTTTTAAGGGAGGACCAGCAAATTCAAGAGGAATATTGATGACTTGAGACCACGCATCTTTAATATCTAGATCCATCACTCCTGTGACTTCTGCAAAGCTTGCTCCGAACGCTGAGCATCCTGCGCCCTCTCCGTGCAAAGGTCGATTGGCCAAACCATAATAGCGTCCAACATTTTTTTCACGATATTCTTTCAGATAAGTTTGAGCACGAAGGCACTGCCCTTGGTTAAGTTTATAGCGCACAAAGTTCATGCGAGATCCGTCGAGTGAAAATTCTTTAATTTCTTCATCAACATCTTTTTTGTTTTCAAGGCGTCCATCAAAGCTGTGATAGAGAATGCCCAGACCACGGTTATGAATCAAAAGCTGTGTTAGATAATCAAAGTTTTCGCCAACCATTCCTGTTATCTCTCTTTGAGATCCACATTGAACTTCAACAAAAACATGTCCCATAAAATGAGAATTAAAACTGAGCCTGTTTTTTAAGGCCGACATTGCTATGTTGGCCGGTGTTGACCAGTCAAGACCTAGGGGCGAGGGGATAAAGTACAGAGTCAAATTTTGATCTGTATATGCCATAAGGTTTGAGCTTAAAAGTGTGAGAAGGAGCATCCATTTTTTCATCTTTCTATTCTCACTCAGAGCTGGATTTGGAGCAAAGGGAAAATACTTTACAGACCAAAGCGGTCGCGATTTGATGATCCAAAGGATTTTTTCAAATGCAAAAATTGGCCCTCTCGGCTCTAGCGTTATTACTGCCACTTATGATTATTAAGCTGGAAAAAAAGGTCAAACCGATCGAATGGTTGAGTCCGATAGTCTGCTGTTATGCTTTGGGTATCCTGTTGGGCAATCTTTTAGGCCCAAATTGGGACCTGGCCATGGCCCGAACTCTCTCAGAAGTCAGTGTCATGCTTAGTCTTCCACTCCTACTTATTTCAGTTGATCTTTTGGGTTGGTTCAAATTGGCCAAGACCACCATCATATCATTTGTTCTGCTCATTGTTTGTGTGATGCTAGTGAGCTATCTCGTGGGCATGTTTTATAGGGATCATGATCCAGAAGTCTGGAAGATGGCCGGTATGCTGGTTGGGGTCTATGTTGGTGGAACCGCTAATCTCACGGCGATCGGAAAAATTCTGGGCGTAAGAGATGATGTTTTTGTCATGCTGAATACGGTGGATCTGGTGTTCGGGGGAATTTATTTATTATTTATTATGTCAGTTGGCGTAAAAATTCTGACTCGAATACTTCCTGCGTTTAATCATGAAGGATTGGATGAGGGAGAGATGGATCTTCTCCACTGGCGGCACTTGAGTTTAACAAAAAAAACTCAGCATTCCTTACTGCTACTTATTCTTTCGGCAACGATTGTGGGAGTTTCGGTTCTTATTTCTCATCTTCTTGCTAGTGAAGAAGTTCCAAGCATCATTATTCTTTCTCTTACCACTTTGGCACTTCTCTTTTCATTTAATAAAAAAATCAGACACTTTGAAGGCTCTCAGGAATGGGGTCAATATTTTTTAATGGTCTTCTGCGTGGCAGTCGGATCCTTGGCCAATGTTTCTGAATTAATCTCAGGCAGTGCCTGGTATTTTCTTTTCACGGGTCTGATCATGTTTGGCAGTATTATTTTGCATTTCCTGTGTTGTTTTTTACTGAAAATTGATAGAGATACTGCAATTATCACCTCAATGGCAGGAATTTTCGGTCCAGCGTTTGTGGCCCCGATGAGTCAGGTCTTAAAAAACAAGACGATCCTGGTATCTGGTGTGACCACCGGACTTATGGGAATTGCGATCGGTAATTTTGTTGGTGTGGCCGTGGCCTATTTAATTAAATAACGGAGAGATGTCGGAAGATGAATTGGGAACTTTTTGGGATTAGTCTCTATATTTTATCGATGCTCTTTGTTGGCGTTTGGGTCTCTCGAAGAATCAAAACCGAAGATGACTATTTTCTGGGTGGCCGAACATTAGGCCCTTTTCTTGCGACATTTTCTATCTTTGCGACGTGGTTTGGTGCTGAAACCTGCATCGGCACAGCAGGAAACGTTTATAACAATGGTCTCTCTAATCTTCACGCAGACCCTCTTGGATACACTATTTGTTTATTCATTATGGCCTTTTTCTTTGCCCGTGTTCTTTGGAGAAGAAAAATCACCACCATCCCAGATCTATTTCGTGAGAGATTTTCTCCTAATGTGGAAAAGTTTGCGGCGCTACTCATGATCCCAGGAAGTATTATTTGGGCAGCTGCTCAAATCCGTGCTCTTGGACAAATCATTCATGCGAATACTGAAGTCGGTGCGACTCTTGCCATTACCGCTGCTGCTGGGGTGGTGATTGCTTACACCATGCTCGGAGGCATGCTGGCAGATGCCTATAATGATTTGATTCAAGGAATTGCCGTCATCATTGGTTTATTTTTTCTCTTGGGTGCTTTGGTTTATGATCTTGGAGGCGTGGGGCCGGCACTGGCCTCAATTCCCATTGAGAAAATATCCTTCTCCGGTGGCGAGGGAGCAAGCTTAGGGATTCTCGGAAATCTCGAACTTTGGATGGTTCCTATTTTGGGATCGCTCATGGCGCAGGAACTAGTTTCCCGAGTTGTTGCCAGCCGGTCAGAAAAAGTGGCCTTCAATTCCACCATTCGAGCTGCTTCAATTTATCTTTTAGTAGGATGTGTCCCAGTTTTGATTGGTCTTTTAGGTCCTCAATATATGTCTGGATTAAAAGATACTGAAACACTTATGCCTTTGTTGGCAAAAGTTCATCTTAATTACTTTTTTTATATCGGTTTTATTGGTGCACTTGTTTCTGCCATTCTCTCAACTGTAGACACCACTTTACTTTCGGCTTCCGCTTTGGCCAGCCACAATTTAATTTATCCCGTGTTTAAAAATCTTAATGAAAAACAAAAAATGCGAGTGGCCCGAGGTGGAACGCTTGTGTCTGGAATTCTTGCCTACGCGATTGCGTTTTCATCAGAGTCCATTATTTCACTGGTTGAGTTAGCATCAAGTCTTGGTGGTCCGAGTGTACTGATCATCACAATCATTGCACTTTGGGTGAAAAGTGGAAATTCACTGAATGCTATTTTTGCAATTTTGATGAGTTTGGCTACTTGGGTAGTAACTACTTTTATGGTGGAGATTGATTACCCGGTGATTTTAACGGTAGTGGTCTGTGCTTTAAGTTACTTTGTCTCTTTGCCATTTACACGAAATGCAGTTTCAGAGGTGCCAGGTACAAATTGTACCTGACACCCGTTATCTTAAGTTAATGTTGTTGGTGCAGCGAAATCGCGGTCCATGACTGTCTTTCTTTTGTCAGCTTTGGCATTTTCAATCGCCAAATTACAAATGGTTTGGATTCTGATAGTTAATTGATCGATCGCTTGAGCGGAAGTGGAAAGTCCTGCTTCTTCTTTAATCATCTTTTTAACTTTTGACGCAACAACCAAGGCTTCGCCAATCGCTGGATTTTCGATATAGAGGTTAAAATCTTTACCCATTACAGTTTTGCGACCAAGTTTTTGAGCATGGCCAATAGCGTCGCGGCAAGCTTTTAAGATATCTTGATTAAGTGGCTCAAAAAATCCGGCAGAAGTATTGATATCACCTTTCTCTTTGATGAATTTTTTTACTTTAGATATAACAATCAGGCTTTCCATATAATTGGTCTCCTCTTTGAGTTCAAGTTTTAATGAACACTAACTATGCTGGAAAAGGCCATCTTGGGCAAGACGAAATCGAAGTCTTAAGGATTAATTGTTCTCTATACAAATAACGATTCCTGAGTTATTTTCTCATCTCAATTTTACGCTCTATTCCCTAGGGACTTTCGATGGATGACACACAACGTATTGTGATGACTGGAATTGGATTAACGGCCCCTAATGGCAACACATTGGATGAGTTCAGACAAAATCTTTTGTCCTGCAAATCTGGTGTCAGTCATGTTGAGATTCGTTACATGGGCATTCAAGCTGCTGGTCTTTGTGACTTTGATGAATATAAATACCAATCAAAAAAATTACGCCGTCGCGGAACTCGAGCGGGCAGTATTTCTATCTACTGCGCCAACGAAGCCTTAAAAGATTCTGGGATCAATTGGGAAACAACTGACAAATCGATGGTTGGTGTTTACCTGGGAATCACGGAACACGGAAACGTTGAAACTGAAAATGAAATCTTTGAGATGCATCAGAACAATCTTGATTGGAAACTCTGGTCTCCGCACCATAATCCAAGAACTGTTTCAAACTCACCAGCTGGTGAGGTGACTTTAAATTTAAATATTACAGGACCTCATTATACTCTGGGCTCAGCTTGCGCAGGTGGAAACGTAGGAATCATTCAAGGTGTTCAGCAACTACTTTTGGGTGAAGTTGATATGGCCCTCGCTGGTGGAATTTCAGAGTCACCTCAGACCTTTGGCATTTTTGCTGCCTTTGCTGCTCAAGGTGCTCTCGCTCATAACGATGACCCGACGAAAGCTTCAAAACCTTTAGATAAAAATCGCAACGGCATTGTTATCTCAGAAGGTGGATGTGTTTACGTTTTAGAACGTCTGTCAGATGCGAAGAAAAGAAATGCCAAAATTTATGCTGAGATCGTCGGCTATGCCATC
>CANFNN010000232.1 GCA_947448095.1 Bacteriovoracaceae bacterium
CCACGTCTTGATCTCAGCTCTATTTCCGTAGTAATCCCAAAACGCTTTAAAAGATTCAGGCCTATTTTTTTCATAACGAGCAAGTTGTCTAAAAAAATACGTGTAATCCACATTCAATGTCCCAAGAGTTTTCAACAGATCAATGAAAAGTGGAAAGTCTGAATTGATTTCAGCTTCAAGCCCCAATTTTTGCCGGCACAGCCTTGCGTACTCAGATTCAAACTCAGGAACAAAGGTATTTAAAATGGCTTCAAGCTTTTCTTTAGGAACCACGTCCATAAAACATACAAGCAGTCTCTCAAGGTTCCACATCGCAACCGAGGGCTGCTGATTATAGGCATAGCGCCCACGGTGATCAGAGTGATTACACACATAATTTAAAACCGTATCTTCTAAAAATCCAAACGGACCATAATCAATCGTAAGCCCTAAGAGCGACATATTATCGGTATTCATCACTCCGTGACAAAACCCTACGTTCTGCCACTGGGCCATGAGTTTGGCCGTTCGAGACACAACTTGCGTGAGCATTTCTTCCGGCGTGGAATTTTGAAAAAAGGTCTGACAGGCGTATTCAATGAGTGCCTTGATGGTGTCTTTTTTTTCTGAATGATAAAACATTTCAAAGTGACCAAAGCGCAGATTACTCGCAAACACTCGCGCCACCAAAGATGAGCGCTCCATGGTTTCTCTTGCGACCGGATCTTCACCGGTTAATAAAGCGAGAGCGCGTGTGGTAGGAATGCCAAGTCCAAACATCGCCTCAGAGCACAGATACTCTCTGACTGAGGAACGGATCACGGCTTTACCGTCTCCCATTCTTGAAAAGGGAGTGAGTCCCGCCCCTTTCATTTGAATTTCTAGGCGCTCATGATTTGGCGAGAGGATCTCTCCCAAACTCATGGCGCGCCCGTCTCCCAGCTGGCCTGCCCACACGCCGAACTGATGACCGGCATAGCGAGTAGCAATGCGCTGGTCTCCTTCAAGGCGCTTCTCACCGTTAAGCCAGCTTATGAGCTCAGCATCAGTGAAATGATCTAGCCCTAGTGAGCTTCGAAGATTTGTCGCATGAATAAGTTTGGCACCCGTAATCGGAGTTTGCCGAACCTCTTCAAAGAGTTCTTTTGGAAGAGTGGTGAAGGAATTTTGAAATTGATAACCGCTTGAGAGTTTCATTCTTTTTTCGTGAACTCAGCTTCGATCACGTCTCCGTGATGAATTGTGGTCGCTGGATTCACGTCAGCTTCTTCAGTGTAGGCTTTTTGATTTCCCATATTAAACGTCTGAACGCGAAAGCGTCCGCGACCGAGTCCCCATTTTTCAAAGACCTCGCCGCCAATGGCTACGAGCCAACTGATTACGACTAAAACGGGGTTGGTAGGAAAGTATGCCACCGTGGCAAGGCTTGCCACCAAGATGCGGGGACAAAAAAAGAAGCCCAGCCACCACAAGAATCCTCCGGTTGCAACCGATGAAAAAAGTAGGGTCAGGCGGGGAAAAATTGCGATAAAGATGAGAAAGAAAACACCATGGCGGTCCCAGAAATTAATGGTCCCAAAATTCATCTTAAAAACGTCCATCATCAGCGAGGTCGCGACCAGAAGGACGAAGAAGATGGCAACCCCTCGAAAAGCTATGTTTTTCATAGGAGGATGGTAAACATTACAAGTCAAAAAGTATAGACTTAGGCGGTCATTATTTGTACTAAATGAGAATGAAAATCCTTACTGCGATGCTTACGTTTTTAGTCTCTTTGAGTGCCCTGGCGCTGGACTACGGAATTGACCGTTTAGGTGAAGAACTTGTCGCCGCCAAGCTTTCTGGAAAAAACCTCGCCGTCCTCACCCACGCTGCCGGAAAAAATAAACTGGGCCTGCATTTAATTGATTCCCTTAACCAAAATTTTACCCTCAAAAAAATCTTTGCTCCCGAGCATGGACTTCGCACCATGGCCGATGACTGGGTCGGTGACGGAACCGATGAGACGACGGGTCTTCCGGTTATCTCGTTGTATAAGCGCGGCTCTAAGGCACCCACCGCCGAAGACCTAAAAGGCATTGATGCCATCGTGATTGATCTGCAAGACGTGGGTGTTCGCTACTACACTTATTTTTCCACTATCGCTGAAGTCATGAAGGCCACCGCGAGTTTAAATGTTGAAGTGATCATTCTTGATCGACCTAATCTTTTAGGCGGACTGATCATGGAAGGAAAAGTTCTGGATCCAAGCCTTGCGGGAAGTTTTACCGCCTATCACACCGTCCCTACTCGCCACGGAATGACTCTGGGGGAACTGGCTCTCATGATTAATGCGGAAAAAAAAATTGGCGCAAAACTCACCGTGATTCCGGCTTCAGGCTGGGCGCGGGAGAATTTAATTCATGCTCTTGAGAGAGCGTGGCTAGCACCTTCACCTGCGCTCGTTGAAATCTCTCAGGTGGGGCTTTATGCCATCTGGGGAACACTTGAAAATTTTAATCTCGCTGTTGGCCGCGGAAAAACTAATGAAGACGCCTTCAAGGTTTTAGGTGCTCCCTGGATCACGCTTTCTGAGTCAGAAATTTTAGCGCAAAAATTAAATGAGCTGGGTTTTCACGGGGTGGTGTTTACGTCTTATAGCTGGAGCGTTTCACGCTCTCTTTATGAAGGCAAAATGGCAAATGGTGTTCGGCTTGAATGGAGTGGAGAAGAAATTCGAAGTGATGAATTCACCTTCAAAGTTTCAAGTGTATTGGTGCAACTCTTTAAAGAGCGCTTGAACCTGAATCAAATGTCCGCTCAGTCCTACGGCTCGCAAAGCATGATTGAGGCGATTCAAAAGAATAAGGCGTGGGATAGCTATCGGCCTTTAATTGATAGTGAGCTTGAAGTGTTTAAACAGAGACGCCTGCCCTATTTACTTTACTGATTTACATCTCAAAGTTGTGGGTTCAACTTTCAGAGTTTGGCAAAAAGCCTTGGGCACTTTTCCTAAGACAAATTTTCTTTCTTCAATTTTTTTGGCGAGAGCTATAAATAGCGGCGTTAATTCTTTTTGAATCGCCCCGTACACCATGCCCGGCTTATTTACATTTCCGTCCGAATACCCACGGGCACACATTTCAGTTTTAAACACGCGCTCCATCGTTAAATTTTCTTCCAGCATCCGGTAGAGACCCGCCAGCATGCCGGTTCTATCCTCACCCATGGTGCAGTGAAAATAAATCGAGCCATTGGCTTGTTTGGTGTTGGCAATTAAATTGAGTGCATCCACCACCTGGCCGCAGGCAATCGCTGTTGATTCAAGCTGCTTCCAGCGAAAAGGAATGTGGTGCGGTTTAATTTTTAGGGTTTTGAGATCATTGATCTCAGTTTGCACTTCTGTTTTTAATTCGTTTTTAAAAATCAATACATCCGTGATGTGAATATTGGCGAGCTCACTCACAAGCTGCTTAGGCTCTTTGCCGCGAAACACTTGACCTTCGTGATCGACCTGAAAGGAGTTTCCGATGGTGAGTCCCTCCACGCCGTAAACTGGCGAGAGAGTACTCAAAAGGAGCAAGCTAAAGAGAAGTGTTTTCATGGAGGTAAATGTCTCAGGAATCAGGATTCTTTCATAGACAGGAGGAAATAATTACTCAAAAACCATCTGGTCACGCTTGCGGGCCAGGCGGCAAACGGCATTGATTAATCCCACGTGGCTGTAAGTCTGTGGAAAGTTACCCCACTGGCCTCCATCCTCGGAGCTCAGATCCTCAGAGAGAAGCCCCAAATGATTCGCGTGCTGGATGATATTGAGTAAACAGTCTTCCGCTTCTTTTAAAAAATTCAGACAAATCAAGGACTCAATATACCAATAGGTACAGATCGTGAAACACGCATGGGTGTCTCCAAAATCATCGGGCGTTTTATAGCGATAAATCATCCCCTCAGGGCTCATGAGTTCTTTTTGTAGGCGCTGAAAATGCTTGATCGTGCGCTCATCCTCGGGATTAAGGTAATTGAGAATAATTAATAAAAATCCCGTGGCATCAAAATGCTCCTGGTCTTGATCGGCCATGTAGCATTCAAATTTTTCACTGTAGCATTTCTCAATATTGAGTTCAGATAATTTGGTGACCGCCACCGCTTTGTCTTTAAGGGATTGATCATTGTAGTAATCTGCAATTTTATACGCCGCTTTGGAGCCCGCCCAGTGAAAGACGTACGTTCCTAAGTGCTTCGCCCTTCTTCCCCGAAGCTCCCAAGTTCCCGCATCGGGCTCATCCATGCGGGACTCGATTTCACTTAATAAATTTTTAATTATGTCAGTATTCATCACTTGTTCGCGGTGAATGATCCTCTCATCAGTATAAAGAGGAAGAAGACTCAAGATGACTTGCCCGTAAGCATCGAATTGTTTTTGCGTATAGGCAGCGTTACCGATTCTGACCGGGCGATTATTCATGTAGCCAGCGAGATCAAGCTCTCGCTCATCCATATCGATCTCGCCGTTAATTCGGTACATGGGGCGAAGATTTTTAAAGTCGCGAAGAATATTATGAATAAACTGCAGGTAGCGTTCGGCCTCTTCAAAGTGCCCCATGCTATTGAGGGCCCCTAAACTAAAATAAGAATCCCGAAGCCAGCAGTAGCGGTAGTCCCAGTTTCTGCCACTTCCCGGATACTCCGGAAGTGAAGTCGTTCCCGCTGCAAGGATGGCACCCGTGTCTTCAAACTGATGCAGCTTAATCGTGATGATCGAGCGGATAAGTTCTTTTTGAAACAGACTCGGAATAAAGGTTTCCTTCACCCATAAGCGCCAGTGCTCACGAGTTTTATAATACGACTCTTCATACGTTTCTTTTAAAGGCGCATCAAAGGGCTCATCGCCTGAGAGAATAAGATACAGATCTTCGGTTAAAAGAAATGAGCGCTCTTCCAAGAGATAAGTTTTAG
>CANFNN010000233.1 GCA_947448095.1 Bacteriovoracaceae bacterium
CATGGTTTGGTTTTTACCAATCACTATAGCGGAGGCCTGAATAAAAATGATGGCTACTTCTCATTTCTTTATTCACTCCCAGCGACATATTCTCGCTCAGTCATGAATCAGTCTATCGCTCCGGTATTTTTGACTCAAACCAGAAAGAAAAAAATGGACGTGAGCTTTTTTCAAACTGGCGGCATGAGTCCAGTCACCAAGTATTTGCCTGAAGAAAAAGAAATTTTCACAGATTATATAGAAGCCAATTTGATTCAACGAAATGAATTGCTAGAAATGAATCCCTTCATGATGCATGTTTTTTTAGAAGGCGGCACTCTGACGGATAAAGATGCTCAGGTGAAGCGGATTATTGATTTATTTCTTAAACACCGCCAAATCAAAGATACGATTATTGTTTTAACTGGTGCTTATTCAGATCAACTGAAAACGCCTTTTATCATGATCTGGCCTGGTAAGAAGGCCAAGACTATCTCTAAGCTTACCTCGCACTATGATATTCTTCCGAGCATCATGCTTGAGGACTGGAAGTGTAAAAACCGTGCTTCAGATTTTAGTTTAGGGAAAAATCTTTTTTCTAAAGAAGAAACAGATCAATTTGTAGCAGCGAATGACAGGACAATTAAAATTTTTGATGCCAAAAATGAGACGATGACAACAATTGAGCCTTACCAAGGGTCGGTGACGGTAGAAAATGGAAAACGAGACGTGGTCTCAATCATGAAATCTTTAAATATGCTTACGCGTTTTTATCAGCGCCAGTAGATTTTAAAAGAACGAGTGTTTCAAAATGCTCAGTGTGGGGAAACATATCAAAGAGCTGAACTTTTTCGATTTTGAAATAATTTTCTAGAAGCTTGAGATCCTGGGCCAGGGTCTCAGCATTACAACTTGAATAAATAAAATATTTTGCACTGACTTGTTTTAAAAGCTCACTTGCCTGTGCCAGTCCTCGTCTCGGGGGATTCACTAATATGCACTCAGGCCCAAAGCTTAAAACCAGCTCACTTACGCTTGCCGCATCTTGGGCGACAAAACTTAAATGTTTCCAGTTCATCTCAAAAGCCGTTTGATTAGCACGTCTCACGGCCTCAGGATTGATTTCTACCCCGATAGCCTGCTTCACATACCTTTGAATAAAAAAACTAAAAGCACCCTGACCGCTGAATAATTCCATGAAAGATGCTGGCGCAATTTCTTTCACCCAGCTGGCAGCGGTGGAGTAAAGTTTTTCTGCCATTTCTTGATTGGTTTGCACAAAACCTTGAGGATGCAGAGTCATCTTGGCCTCGCCGATTTGGTGCTCAATGAAATCGTTCGGCGTGAAAAAGATTTCCTCTTCGCCCTCCAAAACCGCGTGAGCAATGGGCTGAATATTAGCCGATAGACATTTCAAACTTGGAAATTGATTTAACAGATGTGAAGAGTGTTTCCGAATGCGGTCTAAACTTTCTTTGGATCTTAAAATAAGGCGCAAATACATTTGCTCGGACTTAGTGGAATAATAAATAATGGCGCCTTTGAGTTCGCCTTGCTTAAGTTTAATTTGGTAGGGAACTAGCCCAGCGGTTTGAATAAAAGCGGGCAGGGCATGCACCAATTGATTTATCGCCGGATGGTGCAAAGGGCAGTCTTGAATTTCTCTGCCTTGGTCCAATTCTTTTTCACCTGTGAGCCCAATAATGGGATGACTCAAGGATCCGGTGATGGAGAATTTGGCTTTGTTTCTAAAACCGATAGGACTTGAGCTAACCGGACTTAGTAGTTCGTAGGGGTCAGCAAAGGATAACAATTTTGTCAGCTTATCAACCTTACTTTGGAGTTGCTGTGGGTAGGTTTGTTCAATCAGACTGCAAGAGGAACAAATGCCTTGATTATAATAACTACAAAAAGTGTTCATACGTTATAATCATACCTGAAAAGGTGATTGATGAAAGGTCTTTGGAAAAAACCTCTCTTAAAGTATCTGGCCATCTTGGGTCTAGCTCTTATTCTATTTAGTCCGCTTTACATGTATTTTTCTGATGACGTGAGTCTTTTAAATTCTCAATACCCGCATCTCACAATTGATCCTTCGAACGAAGTGACGGTGACAATCAAACTCGGTAAGCCTCGTCACTGGGTGAACCTAAAAGATATTTCTAGTTATGGTAAATGGGCGATTATTCTGACTGAGGATTGGGCCTACTATCAGCATCAGGGTCTGGATGTGGAACAGATTAAAGTCGCCTTGAATGAGATGATGTCTGCTGACCGCTTTCGCGGCGCCAGTACCATCACTCAGCAAATGGTAAAGAATGTTCTTTTGAGTGAATATCCGACTTTATGGCGAAAGTTGCATGAAATCATTTTGGCGCAAAAAGTGGAAAAGGTGCTGAGTAAGGCGCGCATCCTTGAATTGTATTTAAACAGTATTGAATTTGGGCCAGGGATCTATGGAATCAAAAATGCCTCACTTCATTACTTCAAAAAACATCCCTCAGGCCTGAGTCCTCGGGAGAGTGCTTTCTTGGCGATGCTTTTACCCAGCCCTAAGCGCTATTATGTTTCGTTTAAAAAAAAACGGCTCACGAAATTTGCCGCTCTCAGGATCAAGGCGATTTTAGTCAAAATGCGCATGGGGAAAATTATTTCACCAGATCAGTATGAGAGTGAGCTTCATTCGAAGTTTAGTTGGGAGAAGTAGATTTTGGAGTCTTCATCTGTTTTTTAAGTTCTATCGCCGCCATGGCATAGCCTCCATTTTCAGCATCCATAAAATGAATATGCTGACCTTGATTGAGACCATCAACAAAACAGGTCATGAGAGAGTTTTCAGATTCAAAAGTTCCATAGAAGATCTCTTGCTGATCAAACATTTGCGAGAACAATTCTTTTACTTTGATGGTTTGCTCAATCGTGCAGTCAATCACCATTCTGAGCATGTTATCAAACTTTCTAAAATCTGAATGAGTCTGCATGGATTTCACGTAACGGCGTATGAAAGGAATAGGGATTTTGTATTTAAAAAGAATCACGGCCGGAATAATTTCTAAAAAGCGGCGAATAAAAGTTATGCTAAAAACACTCGCGTGATACCTCGATTCATCCTTCATACATTGCCAGATGGATTTATAAGAGCCCAGATCAGAAATAGCAGGATTTAAGGCCTCAATGCCTTCAGGGAAAATCATTTGCATTCGTTTTAAAATCTCTTTATAAACAGCATCATCTTTTCGCGAGTAAACGATCAGGGATAAAATGCGACCCCTTTTATTAGGAATGGGCTGCCAGCGGCATGTTAAACCGGTAAGGTCCGATTCGAGAGGAGAGTCATCAGTGACTTCATATTGTTCTCTGGATTGTTTGATCCATTCTTCGGCCAGGTTTATGCCTTCGCCTCTTAAGATGGCCACACTGCGGCCAGGAGTCAGTTCATATTTTGCGACTTCGATTTTTTTATTCTTTGCGTATAAATCTTTGACCTTCACCATTCCCACTCGTAAATCCAGATTGAAATTTTTGAGAGCAAGTCTTTTAAGGGCACATAATTCTTGAGTGACACTCAGAATTTTTGAAGGAGGAATCAGGAGAGTGGCACCGTCTCCACCAAAGACAAAAGGAAAATCACTTCTGCCCATTGCTTTGCGGGTGACAACGATTGAGGCCGCCCCAATAGTGTTGACGTCTTTGTATTTTCCTTCAGAAATTGCTTGGGTCGAGCCTTTGACATCAGTGATAAAAATCGCCCAGTCTTCTGGCAAAGTGTGAAAAAAGACATTGGTCGTAATGTCATTAAAGTTTTTGAAACTAGCGATGGATTCGAAGAAGGTTTCCATTAAACAAAATGCCTAATGCATTCATAGGCCACGGCCGTGGCCACATTAGAAAGATTCAGTGAGCGAATATTTTCTGAAAACATCGGTAGACGGTAAAAGTTTGATTTATACTCGTCTTCGACTTGGTAGGGAAAGCCCCGAGTTTCACCACCAAACAATAGGTAGCAGTCTTTTACAAAGGGAGCATCATAATGGAGCTTTTCTCCATTGTTTTCAAAAAAAAGTAATTTCTCGCGTTCAGGTTTTTCTTTAATCAGAAAATCTTCCCAGGATTCAAACTCTCTGATTTTGACATGTTTCCAGTAATCAAGTCCTGCCCGTCTGACAGCTTTTTCGTCAATTTCAAAACCATAAGGCTTGATCAAGAGCAGTTCAAGATTAAGCGCAACGCAAGTGCGCCCGATACTCCCGGTATTTCCGGGAATTTCAGGCGCAAATAAAACTATTTTAAAGTGAGGATTACTTTGCATTCACAAGAAGGTGAGTCAGGGTACGCACGATTAACCCTGAAGCCCCATGTGGAGTACAGTAAGGCAGATGCGACTGAGCATCAACCACTCCTGCAATATCCAAGTGGGCCCATTTAATATCATTTTTAATGAACTCTTCAAGAAAAGCTGCACCAATACCAGTTCCAGCTCTCATTGGTGTTCCAATATTTTTAATATCGGCAACCTTTGATTTAATATCCTGTCTCCATTCATTAATGATGGGAAGTTGCCACATGTACTCATCTTGATCTTTTGCTGCACCAAGAATTTCATTGATCCACTTCTGATCATTGCCTAAAATGGCGCACACTTGATTTCCTAGGGCGACTAAACAGGCCCCAGTCAAAGTAGCAGCATCGATAATGAAATGCGGATTAAGATCACAAGCATAGTCTAAAGCATCGCCTAAAACTAAGCGGCCTTCAGCATCTGTATTAAGAATTTCTACTGTCTTGCCGTTTCTTGCAGTTACAACTGCGTCTGGCATCGTTGCGTGTTCGTTAACAGCGTTATCAGTCATGACTAAGATACAAGAAATTTTAACCGGAGCTTTTTCTAAAACAGCAGCACGGAAAGCGCCATAAACAGTGGCCGAACCA
>CANFNN010000234.1 GCA_947448095.1 Bacteriovoracaceae bacterium
CAAAATAGCGAGGCGGCGAAGAAAATACTTCAGCATACTATTTAATTGTCCAAAACTGCTGACCTATTCCGTATCGAAAAGTGTCTTTTGGTTTTTGAATTCTTTTGGTATGGGCATAGAGTGAATACTTACCATTAAAAAAGAAAATGTAAGGGTATTCAGAGGCAATAATCTCGTGAGCCTTTCTTAATAGTGGAATGCGCTCTTCTTTGGCATAAATCTTTCGGTATTGATCAATTATTCGGTCCACTTCTTTATTCGAGTAGCTAATAAAGTTTGATCCAGCACCAGTAATAGAAGATGAGTGCCAGATTTGTTTCAAATCAACATCAATACCTGATCCACCCCAAGCAAGTCTTACGGCATCAAAGTTTTTTTCATCCAAAAGTTTTACAAATGAGTTCCATTCTACATTTTTGATATTTACTTCGACCCCTGCCTTGGAAGCATCTTCTTTGAATACAGTTAAATACTTCATCATTTCCTGGGTAGGCTCAAGAATCGTAAAGGAAAGATCGGTCTTTTTCCCGTTAATCATTTTGTCGAGAATTCCGTTTTTATCCGAGTCCTTCCAACCAGCGGCCGTCAGAATTTTAAGCGCGGCTTGTGGATCATAAGATACCGGTTTAACACTAGGACTCGCGTAGTCTGACTGGACATAGATAGGACCAGTGGCCGGTTCAGATAAATTATATTCAAACTTATCCTGCATTAATGGACGATTAAATAACATGCTAAGAGCTTTTCTCACCTGAAGGTCTTTTAGCACCGGATGCTTAAAGTTAAACCCAATAAAATTCCAAGATCTAGAGACCTTATTTTCAGCTTTCACTTTAACGATCTTATCTTCCCAGATTTTTCCGACAGTTTTTTTAACAAAGCCATCGGGTCTGAGACCAAGAAAATCGATATCACCTTTTTTCAGAAGTTCCAACGAGACATTTTCTTCTGATGAAAACCTAAGGACAACTTTAGGAATTGTATGCGCACCTTTTTCTGTTGGTGCAGTATTTCCCCACCAATTTGGATTTTTAACTAAGATAATTTTCTGGCCTTTATCATACTTCGTGAACATGTAGGGACCAGTTCCACTAAGTTTTTTTCCAAATTCTTTTTTATTTTCTGGGTTTGAATAAAAATGTTTGGGAAGGATTGTAAGTCCTGCGCAAGATTCAAAGTTTTGAAAATAATCATCTTTCAAAATAAATCTCACGTTATAGCGATCTAAAATCTGAACTTCTTTTACTGCTTCATAGTAAGAGCGGGCTTGAACGGCCTTATAGTCATCAGTAAAAATCACATCAAAGGAAAATTTCACGTCATCGGCCGTAAATTCTGTTCCGTCGTGAAACTTCACACCTTCGCGCAATTTAAAATCGAACGACCTTTTATCATCAGAAATTTTCCACTCTGTGGCCAGACCTGGCTTCCATTCAAAGGTATCAAGGTCGCGATCAAGAAGGCCTTCAAAAATGTATCCATGGACAGCGGGAGTATAGCCATCGACTGATGAAAGAGGGCTTAATGTGGTTGGTTCTCCCCCAATATTTAAATAAATCGTTTTACTAGATTTCTTATTTTTCCCCTGGCAAGAGATGAGACTCAAGAGAACGACAAATAAAACAAGCTTGATACTTATATGACTCATAAAAACTCCTTAAAATTATTTTCGAATGTACAGCTCTGGATCAAGTGACCAACGATCCAATTTCAGATTGTGATCCTCAACTCGATAGGTCTCAAGTTTTGTATCAATTTCATTAACTCTAGCTTCCGCGTTTTTAAATTCAGTGAATGAGATAGATTTATCTTCTTCGACAGAAGAAAGTTCTTTTTGCCATTCGATCTCAAGTTTTTGCCTCAAAATTTCATAGCGCTTATTTACTGCTTCTACTTTTTCAACGTAACCATCAAGCTCACGCTGGTGTCTGGTTTTTTTGGCATTCATCGCAAGACGTTTTTTAAGCAAGATCTCAACCAGTTCTTTGGCCACAGTTACCGTTTGGTCTAAGTCTGAACTTTCAAAATGAAGGTATGTTCCACTGGAGAAGTGAACTTTTCGGATACAGGTATCGTATTCAGGAATTCTGACTAATAAATAATCATTGGTTCTGCCCTCGACCAAAGCAATACACCTGCGATCAGGATAGGTCTCATTCCAAAAATCAATCCGGTCTTTACGGTTTAAAAATTTGATATTAGCAAAATCAGTTCTGATGCGGGCCAATTTGGCGGAAGGATTAAGCCGAGAAATTCGACCAGAGAAAATGTTCGTGTCCTCATCATGTTTTTTTGAGCTCGTCTGAGACCAACTAAAACAGGTCGAAAAGAGAATCATCAAGATTATTAAGAGTTTAGGCATATCTTTTATTATGCCACGATCAATTATTCTTTCATGAGAATAATACTTGAGCGGAACTCTTTTTCATGGAGGGGTTCTTGGTATTTGAGAATCCGCATGCCGGGAAAAAATTTGATCAATTCCTGCTCACGGAGATAGTTATCATTCAACGGATCATTTCTTTTACTCGGGTCTCTTTCCCGTTCGCGGACTGTATAGGCCTCATAAATCAAAACCCCACCTGGCTTGAGCCATGCCTTGATTTTTTCAACCATGGCACGGTCGACCCAGTAAAAGCAGATAATAGCATCAAAGGTGCCCGGATTTATTTTATAGTCTTTTAGAGATGCCACCACTCCCTTAATTTTGACTCCAAACTCCTGGGCCAAAAGATAGGACTTCTTCACTGCTACCGAACTCAAATCGACACCAGTTACTTTATAACCTTTTTGGGCCAGGAAAACGGCATTTCGACCTTCCCCCATCCCCATATCTAAAACACTCCCTTCATAAGGAATATACTGATAATTTTCCGATAAAAACTCGGCGGGTGATTTACCAAAGATAAAAGTGGGACGTGAATAGCGCTGATCCCATTGGGTTTTTGAATCTTGAGAAACTTTTACGCCAGACAGTTGTTGAAAACGACTTCCAGAGATCGGATCTCGCGCATATAGACTCAAAGTGAAAAATGAGAGGAGAAAAAAAATATTCATGTGTCTTGAGAAATATCATCTTCAAGATCTATTGAAAAGCCATTCTCTGAAACTTCAGGCTGATCAATAAAGAGTGGTTTCTGCTCATCAGTTGAATCCTCACTATCAATGCCTAGTTCTGCATCCAGATAGAGATTGAGTGTCGCGAGAAGTTTTTCCATCTTGCGAATTTTTCGGTCAATGAAGTCTTCAACTGTATTAGGCATATCTTCGGTCTGAAATAAATACCACTTCATCTCCTCGACCGGAGTGTAGTACTGGTCGAGTGTTGTGATTAGCTCGGTACTACAATGAATAAGATTTTCTAGCGGAGTCTGTTCATAACGATTATCAAAAATCATAGGAAAGTGCTCACGCGTTCTTCTCAGAGCAAATATCTCCAGATACTCCGTCTTGCGCCCTTTGATTCTGTTGAACACATTATTAGCATCCAGCTTGAGTAGCAGCAAAACTCTTTGAGTCATTTCATCATTTCGACTTTTCATGCAGATGTGGCCCCTGTTGTGGCTCTTTTTCCACCCGGCCAAATGGTGTGCTGCTCTTTTTTCAGAACATGATACTTGCTGATTTTGAAACACAATTCTTTTGCATTAACCGGGCATCGAATAAAATAATAATTCTTTTGTAGAGCAAATTGTCTTTGATCGTTTAGTTTTGAGAAACTAGAAAGGTGCATGAAGGTAAGTCGTTTTGACTTCAAAATAAATTTCAAAAAACCACGGATGCGATCATTGTAGAGCTTAAACTCTCTAGCACTTGTGACTGAACAAACGACAATGACTTGCTCTTGCTCACTTGAGGCGACTAATATTTGGAGTTGATCGATTTTAACCGGAACCAAGATAAAGCCTAGTTCTTTGAGATATTTATCAAAGGTATAAAAGGCTTTGGGAAGGGCATCTTCCAGAGACAAATAAAAAATAAAAGGAGATTGTGTTTCTTTCTTTTGCATAATTCCTAATCGGAATTTAGCAACGTGACTTGAACCATTTCAAAATTTTCCTGACAAAACTAATCAGGAGTCCTCCAGCAAGTGACAGCATGCCATTCACGCTCACTCCTGAAGTGGCAGCGACTGGTCCAACGGTTCCGCAATTGAGGGCCTGAGTTTGAGAAGCCCCGGAATCATAAGACAATGGGGAAACATACCCAGTGACTTGGCGGTGATCCATTTCTGCTTGAGCTGCCTGAACGCCCTGAACATCATCCGAATGCAGACCGTTGTACCAGGCCTGAAGCGTTGGCGCCATGACCGCTTGGCCAACTTCCGAGTGATCTAGTCCCATAGTATGGCCAAGTTCATGCGTTATGGTTGTTCGAAGATTGGCCTGATTTTGATTCAAAGAGTGCCCACCGTTAATCACAATTTCAGTCCGAGCAAAATAGGGACCCTTCGTATAGCGAATGGCCACAGCTAAAGTTGACTCGGGATCCATTCTGGTTTCGCTCGCAAAGTTGGTCGACCAGCGAATAATATTTTTGGTTCCCGTGTCGGCATAATCCCAAAGAGATAAGCCTGATCTGGTTTGCCATTCATCAATCGCGGCTTTAGCGAGGTCTTCGATCATTGATTTGCGGGCAGGATCAGCTTCAAGAACGGTGATATTAATGGGAAGTGTGGACCAATAGAATCCATTAGTGAAATCCGAAGTGAGTCGGAAAGCCCAAGCCGAAGACGTAAAAGAAAAAATGATAATCCATTTAAGCCACATAGTTTTTCATCCTGAAAGACAAGGCCGTTTATATTTTTTCAATCCAACAAAC
>CANFNN010000235.1 GCA_947448095.1 Bacteriovoracaceae bacterium
ATAATTAGGTGGAAAAACCTCCTGAGGATTCTCGGGACTGTATACTACCACTTTTTTATCTGGGAATTTCTTTTGGCATTCCTGGATGAACTGAACATCAGATGCGAGAGTTCGTGGATATTTTTGATAATCATCACTAGGGCCAAACTGCTTTGGGTTCACAAAAATAGAAAAATAAACTACGTCATTATGGGAGAGTGCTTTTTCAAGTAAAGAAATGTGTCCCGCATGAAGATTACCCATGGTGGGAACAAAACCAACTACCCCGGTCTCATGACTACGAATTGCAATAAGGTCTTGAGTGGATGTGATGACGTCTACCATGTTTCGTGACCTTGATACCAGTGAACGAGCTTGTCCCCAATTTCTCGCTTCATCAGCAAGTGAGGGCCAGAAATATGGTTTGGTTTCACAAAGAAATATGTGCCTTCATTCTTTTGAAATCCTTCCACGACACTTGTTCCAATCAAACCATTTGAGACCTTATTTCCTATCATTAGGTCGACTGGTTTTCGCTTCATCTTACTCATGAACACTTTTTCAGAGGTTTCAGTTTCTGCAGCAAAGCTAACAATCTTTTGATGACCCTGCTTCAAGGTCAGGATCTCTTGAAGAATATCGGCCGCCTGATGAAAGGGCAGAGCGGTAGTCATTTCTTCTTTTTTTAATTTTTCTTGGGCAACATTAAATTCAATATCTGCAATGGCACCTGTGGAAATGTAAAGATCAGCGCCAGAGAAATGTTTGACCGCTGCTGATCGCATTTGTGCTGTGGTCGGAGTTTTGATCAGTTCAAAATGGGGATGCCCTAGTAGATTTTCAACTTCTAAGCTACATTCATGACCGGCCAAAACTAAAACCTGATAGCCTTCTTTTAAAAATGCTTTGGCGACACTAATACCCATGCGTCCAGTAGAGGGATTGGTTAAATAGCGAACAGGATCTAAGGGAGCAGCTGTCGCTCCAGCAGTAACAATAACTTTCTGAGTTTTCTTTTTCGTTGGATCAACAGTTTCAATCAAATCAATGACAGCACCCACATCAGGAAATTTTCCTGCACCAATGTCTCCGCAGGCCAGGAGCCCCGAAACAGGGTTAATAATAGTAATATGGGATTGTTCTGAGAGTTGTTTCAGATGATTCTGAACTCTTGAATGATTCAACATCTGAGTATTCATGGCAGGAAACATCAAGATCGGCTTCTTTCCAAAGGCCAAAAATAAACTTCCTAATAAATCATTATTAAGACCTAAGTTGAGTCTTGCGAGAGTGTTGGCACTTAAGGGAGCAATAATTAATTTATCGGCCCATTTCGCGAGTTCAATATGAAGAACCGTTTGCTTTTGAGAGAGGTGTTCAGGTTTAAAGTCATCTGTTGGAAGATAAACGGCTTCTACACCAAGATACTTAAAAGTCTCTGGCTTAATGAATTCCATTGCTCCAGAGGTCAGAACAATTTTTACTTCATGGCCATTTTTAACGAGTCCTCGGGCCACGTCATAGGACTTGTAGCTTGCGATGGATCCGGTTACGGCAAGAATGTATTTCATAGTATTTCAATCTGTGTAGTCATCCAATATTGGAGGGCCAAGTGTACCAAAGTCGCATCTTCCTGGACAACGACACTTAGTGCTGCCTGATCAAAAATCTGCTTCCACATGGCACATTGACCACCTGTTATCAGGACTTTCTGAATATTTTGCTCGGAAATGAGTTTTTGAGCTAATGCAGCATAGGCATAATAGCTGTCACGCATAGCTTCGGCCGTGGCGTGAGGCAGAGCTGAAGAAATGCCAGAATCAAGATCAACCGATTTAAGTTGCTCACCTTTTTGAAACGCTTCAAAATAATTTTTTAGTCCAGGAAATATATAACCCCCTTGAAAACCATCCTTTGTCACAACATCCATCGTGACAAATGTGCCAGCATCAATCAGGAGTACATTTTCTTTGATTTTTTTATAAGCATAAAAAGCTTGAACCAATCGATCTTCGCCCAAAGTAATTGCATAATTCACTGGCATGCCAGCAAACTTTTTCCCACGCCAGTATTCTTTTAGCCGCGTAATAAGAAAGCCTTGATGCTGAAGTGGAGCAAGTTCTTCTTCTCGCGCCTTCACTTCGGCCAAAACGATGCTTGAGTTATCTGGAGTCATTTCAAGTTGATTCAAAAAAAGTGGCAATTCATGAAAGGGGCAAACCTTTATGAGTCTCCACTCGTTTTGGAACTTTTGAAAGAGTCCCGCATGAGGATTGGAGTTGCCGAAATCAATGGTGATCAGCCCTTGCATTAGTGGCCCAGATCGAGAAGGTATTGGTTAATAAGATTTTTTTTCGTCTCGTAGAGGTCTGCGATGGGAGTACAGAATTTGGGTGGCATATTTGGTCCCATCTTCAGAAGATCATTGATGACTAAAACTTGTCCATCGGTTTTTTTTCCAGAACCTATGCCAATAGTGGGAATAGAAATTGCTTTCGATATTTCTGTCGCCACACTTTCCTCAACCATCTCGAGCACCAGAGCGAAAACTCCGGCTGCTTCAAGGGCCTTGGCCTCTTTCATTAAACGGTCTGCCGAACTTTCATTCTTTCCGTGCGTATAATATCCACCCAGCTGGTGAACCGACTGAGGAGTCAGACCAATGTGGCCCATGACAGGAATGCCCGTTTGAGTCAGGCGCTCAATTAGTTTTAATTGATAGGGGAAAGCTCCTTCAAGTTTAACCGCTTCGGCGCGCGTTTTTTGAAAGAGTTTTGTTGCTGAATGAATTCCTTGAGGAATGGTTGAATAGCTTCCAAAAGGCATATCTACGATAAGAAACTTATCTGGAGCACCACGTCTTACTGCACTGGCAAAAATCTCCATTTCAATCAGGGAGACTTCAATGGTTGTTTCATAACCCAACATCACATTTCCAAGACTGTCTCCCACGAGAATCATATCCAGATTTGTTTGATTCAGAAGGGTCGCAGTTTGAAAATCATAACAAGTAAGAACCTGAAGATTTTTTTGCTTTGATTTACGGATGTCGCGAAGATTAAGTTTTTTCATTTTATTCTTTTGCTTTCATTTCTTTAAAAGTTTTCATCAAAGGTGAATTGGCCCAACGCTTTCGGATCACTGCCCTCAGTTCGGGAACATTGGTTTGTTCAAGTTCTTCGTTAAAAGTATTATTTTGAATATCAGTGAGTAAGCTTTTAAGGTTGGATTTAAATTCTGGCGTGATTAATCGCTCAAAGCCTTTTTCAGAACCAACCAGAGCATTAGGACTTATAAGATCAAAAAATCCCTCAGGCCCCTTATCCACCATGGCAATCGCAATGAGTTTCATTTCATGCCAGACTTCAAGATAAGCAAGTTCTGGTTCAATTCCACTTTCAACCAAATGCTTAAACATTTCCCCCGCAGTATAGGGGATGACCGAACAGAGTAGACCCTGCTCAGAGTAGAGATCGGCTTGGGTTTCATGCTCAAACGTGGTTTTAAAAAGTCCAAGATTTACACCTAGGGCCTTGGCCATCGCATTCATCCATTTTTCAAGTGTAGTGGTTTCACCGTTCACAAATTCAAATGAATAAACTGCCCCAAATTTACCTTTACTCAGGAACTGCTGACGAATTTCAGATCCAATCGCTTTGACAGCAAACAGCACATGTTTGAGTTTTGGAAAATCTAAATGGAACGAATTTTTAGTTAAAGAAAAGCCGTGATTATAAAGGATCAAACTTTCAGGATGAAATCGATGACCATACTGATTCATAAAAGAGTGGTGAGTGTCGTCAGGCGTAAGAAGAACAAATGCCCGGTCTTCAAAAAAATCAGGACTTCCGATTTCTACAACTTCCATGCCTAAGGCTAAAACTTTATGAATGGAGGGAGAGTCTGGCTGCAAGGCCACACGAAAGGGGAAGGCTGAATCTTTAAGGTTTTGTGACCAAGCTTTCGCTTGGTTTCCAAAGCCAATGATGGTTAGACGCATTATAAAAAATACTAGTTTGAAGCTCCTCATCAAAGCTATCATGATCACTTGAGACAAGCCAAGTTTTAAGGGGTCAAATATGGCCGAAAGCTTTAATCGTGCTTTCATGTATGGTGAATCAGTTTTTACGACTTTAAGAATGGTAAATGCCCACTTATGCGATTGGGAAATTCATTTTGACCGCCTGAAAGAGGGGGTTAATTTCGTTTATGGTCCGTTTCCTGAAAGTGAAGCCTGGGTCCAGGCCCTTAAAAATCGTCTGGAGAAGTGCCTCCAGCCCCTCTCTGGTGATCAAGTCATCCGGCTGAGTGTTTATACTGACCAGACTCGTGGGCTTATTAGATCTGGGACTTTACCTATTGATGATCTGCAAATTCACCTTTCCGTTACTCCCTATTTGAAAGAAATTAAGTGGTTCAATCTTAGAAGCTGTCCCAGTCCTACTAGGCCTGAATGGTGGCCTGGATATTTGAAGGCAGGAAATTATCTGGAAACGATTCTAACGCAAAAGCAATATCTAAAGGTCGGGGATGATGAAGTCCTTTTCCTAGGAGTTGATCAGAGTGTTCTTGAATCAGCAGTCGCTAATATTTTTGTGATCCGAAATAATAAAGTTTATACCGCACCCACAGGGCCTCAGGTTCTGGCTGGAGTGATGAGAAAGAAAGTGATACAAGAAGCGGGTCATTTTTTTGATAGAGTTGAAGAATCTGCAATTACCTTAAACGAGTTGTTCAAAGCCGAAGCAGTCTTTGGAACGAATTCCGTACGAGGTCCATTTTTGGTTAATAAAGTGGATGACCATCATTTTGATTATTCTC
>CANFNN010000236.1 GCA_947448095.1 Bacteriovoracaceae bacterium
GAAAGGCAGACGGTTCGTTTCTGCAAAAGTTGCGATCCAGAAAACAAGAGCACCGAATGGGTTAACTAAAACTCCCCAACGAGGAAGGAATCCAAACAGGCTTTCATTTTGCCAAGCAACCATATCGTGAGGGTTGAAAGATCCGTAGACAACCAACATTGAAAGCAATGCTAGTCCCATAGAAATTTCATAAGAGACGATTTGACTTGATCCACGAAGCGCACCGAGCACAGAATATTTGTTTCGGCTGGCCCAGCCAGCAAGAATAATTGGAAAAACTTCCAGACCTGCAAATGCAAGAATGAAAATAACTCCCGTATCCATGTTTGCCACTTGAAGAACAACTTCCTGACCATTGATGATGGCCTTACTTCCAAACGGAATGACTGCGAGGGCACACATCGGAGCCACAAGGGCCAGGATAGGAGCCATAAAGTAATAAAACTTATTCGCATTTTTGGGAATAAATGGTTCTTTGAAAATAAACTTAATCACGTCTGCTAAAGACTGAAGAAGTCCAAATGGGCCTACACGGTTAGGTCCCACTCGTCTTTGCATCCAAGCTGCGCCTCTTCGTTCGAACCAAACGATGAAAGGAATTAATCCCAGGGTACATGCGATGATGACTAAAATTTTTGCCATCATCATTGTTAAATCAAAAATCAACTGATTTTCCATATCACCAACTTAAGTTAAAGACTTCCAAAGACCAACTACTTGATGAGCACTAAGTGCTCCACCTCTATGAATAATGGCCGGATGAAATTTCTGCACGATTCCATCTACGTTTTTATAACTGCCTTCTTTTTCAATAGTGGCAAGACCAGCGATCACACCAAGGATGTTTTTAGAAGGAAGGCTCTGAATATCTTTTTGTGACCAGACTCCCCAAAGAACTAATTTCTGATCAGCCTTCATTTTAGGAACGCCGGCACGGCCATTTCTAAAAAGAATTGCAACTTCAGCATTCAGTTCTCCGTTGGCAAGTGGAGCAAGACCTTCATCGGCCACACCACGAGTATTAGGAGTCAAATCTTTCATTTTAAGGAGTTGATCAAGTTTCTTATCATCAGCTGGTGAAGTCACTCCGTTAGTACCGTTGAAGTACGAAACAGCTACAGTCTTACCAATTAATGCAGGAACTTTTTCTTTTAATAAGGCAGCTTCTTCTCGAGTAGCATCAGTTCCGACAACGATTTGTACACTAGAAGCAGATTTTAATTGAGCATTTACTGAAGCAAGAAGGGCATCGATTGATACTGAGTGCATGGAATCATTCTGCTTAAGCATAGGAGTTGTAACTCGGTACGGATTCATAAAATCGACGTAAGAATTTCGTCCGCTATCACACATCCAGTGACCATTTACCATTTCATTAAATATAGGAACATAACGATAAACGACGTCAGCATCAGAATGAACTTCAATGTTACAGCCTTTAGAGCAGCCGTCACAAATCGAAGCCTTACGAGTAAGAAACCAAGAACGTTTTTGGAATCGGAAATCATTCCAAGTAAGCGCCCCAACCGGACAAAAGTCAGTCAGGTTACCTTGGTATTCATTCGTTAAACCTGCTTCAGTCGTGGCTTCAAGCTCTTTATGCCAACCGCGGTTCACCATAACAAGATCATTTGTTTTAGTGATATCGTCGGTAAAACGCACGCATCTTTCACAGTGAACACAACGGTTCATGTTCAATGTAACAAGTGGAGAAAGTTTTTTTGTCGTAGCGTTGTCGTAAACACGCTTCTCTTCTTTAAAGTTTGATTTAGCAGGACCGTATTCAAAGTTATAATCCTGAAGCTCGCACTCCCCTGCTTTATCACAAACGGGACAATCCAGTGGGTGGTTAGTTAGAAGGAACTCCATCACACCTGTGCGCGACTTCATGACCTTTTCAGACCGAGTATGAACCACCATGCCATCTCCAGCAGGAGTTGAACAAGAGGTCATGAGCTTCGGAGCTTTTTCCACTTCAACTGTGCACATACGGCAAGTACCAGCGATCGGCATTCCGGGATGGTAACAATATCTTGGAATTTCTTCGTGAATTTTATATCTCTCAGCAACCTGCATAATTGTGTCGCCAGGCTTAAATTCATAAGCCTTGCCATCAATCGTAACCTTAGGCAGTGGTTTTGCTTCAGGATTTGGATCACTGTGCACAGGTTTAAGTTGTGAAGAATAGTTCAAATCAACTTTTGGCTTTTTGATTTCATATTCATTTATGTTAGACATGGGCACCTTCTTTAGCATGCGAATGAGCTTCACCTTTTTTAGGGTGAAGTCCGCCATTTCTGATCAAGTCTTCAAATTCAGATCTGAATTTTTTAACCGATGAAAGAGCTGGACCTGTGACAGCGTCAGCAAAAGCACAGATCGTTTGTCCGGCCATATTGCTACAAATTTTTGCAACGTAATCTAAATCATCATTCGTTCCACCGCCATCAAGAATGCGTTTAAACATTCTAGCAAGCCAATGAGATCCTTCACGGCACTGAGAGCACTGACCACATGATTCATGCTCATAAAATTTCAGAAGAACATAAACTGCTTCAACAATATTTACTGTTTCATCTAAAACAATAACACCACCTGAACCAGACATAGTTCCAGCTTTTGCCAGAGAGTCATAGTCCATTTTGACATCGATTTCATCTGCACGAAGCATCGGGCACGAAGCTCCGCCAGGAATAACGGCTTTAATTGTGTGACCGGTACGAACACCACCAGCGACTTCAATTACTTCTCTCAAAGTCATAGTCATAGGAAGTTCATAAACACCTGGTTTATTCACATGTCCTGAGACCCCGTAAAGACGAGTTCCACCAGCTTTCTCGATACCAAGAGAAGCATACTTTTCAGCACCTTCGTTCATGATATAAGGAACGGCTGCAAATGTTTCGACGTTATTTACACAACTAGGCATTCCGTAGGCACCAACTTGAGCTGGAAAAGGAGGCTTAAGCCGAGGCTCACCTCGTTTACCTTCAAGCGAGTTAAGAAGAGCGGTTTCTTCTCCACAAATATAGGCTCCGGCCCCTTTATAAATGATCAGGTCACAGTCATAGCCTGTTCCCATAATATTCTTACCTAGAAATCCAGCAGCCTTTGCTTCATCAATCGCTTTTTGCATAATGCGAGTTTCTTTATAAAACTCTCCACGAATATAAATAAACCCTTTATTAGATTCGATTGCATGACAAGCAATGATCATTCCCTCAATCATTTTATGAGGAACTTTTGTCATAATCAGACGATCTTTAAATGTTCCTGGTTCACCCTCATCAGCATTACAAACCATATATTTGGGTTTTGGGTTACCATTTACATCTACCGGTTTAGCGGGCATAAACGACCACTTCATACCAGTTGGAAATCCAGCGCCGCCTCGACCACGAAGATTCGATTTTTTGACTTCATCAACGATCTCAGCAGGCTTCATAGTGAGAGCTTTTCTAAGCGCCTCGTAGCCTTTGTCGTTTTTTACATAGAAATCAAGTGTGTGAGAATTAGGTTCGTTTACAAATTTAGTAAGAACCGGTTCAACATATTGGTGGGTCATGGCCAAACTCCTGGCACTTGAGTGCTTTTACCAACTGGCTTGTTATTTGCGAGATCTTTTTCTGCCTGATCAAGCAATTCATTCAGCTTAGGCACATCAAGATTTTCGTAATAATCTTGGTTAATTTGAACAACTGGTGCTGTTCCACACGAAGCTAAACATTCAACTTCAGAGATAGTGTATTTTCCATCTTTAGTTGTTTCCCCACAGTGAACGCCTAAGCGTTTTTCTGCACATGCGAGCAATTTATCAGAACCGTTCAACCAACAGCTAATGTTCACACAAAATTGAAGATTTACTTTGCCGATCGGCTCTAATTTAAACATGGTATAAAACGAAGCCACTTCTCGAACTTTAGAAAGAGGCATTTCCAAAAAGTCTGCAGCATCCTGCATAGACTGGATAGAAACCCAGTTTTGCTCTTCTTGGATTTCATGTAACACAGGAATCAGTAGTGCTTGAGTCGTTGGAAAATTTCCTCGGATCCCATTAATCGTATTTTGAATTTGTTGTGATAGGGCCATATTTATTCTCTCTTATTATCGGTCTAGTTCACCAGCGATGATGTTCACACTACCTAAATGCGCAATAGCATCAGGAATCTTCCCACCCTTCACTGTTTTCTCAAAAGCCTGGAAGTTCATTAGTGAAGGCGACTTCACACGCATTCTCCATGCCTTCGGTCCACCACGGCTAACGATGTAAAATCCAACTTCTCCGTTAGGTCCTTCAACACAAGTAAAAGCTTCTCCCTTAGGCACATCAATTCCTTCCATGAAGATTTTGAAGTGATGGATGAGAACTTCCATTTTTGTATAAACATCCATTTTCTCAGGAATTTGAACACGTTTATCATCAACCCAAAGTGGGCCATTAGGTATTTTCTTATTACACTGCTTAAGAATTTTTACTGACTGTCTCATCTCTTCCATGCGGATAAGATAACGATCAGAAACATCACCGTTTTCGCCTACAACCACATCAAAATCAAGCTCTGGATAGATGTAGTAAGGACGATCTCTACGAAGATCATGGTTAACACCGGCTGCACGCAAACACACACCAGTAACCGAATACTCCAAAGCAGTTTTACGATCAATCACACCAACATTTTTAGTACGATCAATCCAAATACGATTGGAATTCAAAAGTCCTTCAACTTCATCAATTGCAGCAGGAAGGTCTTCACAGAACTTCCAAAGGCGCTCAGTGAAATTA
>CANFNN010000237.1 GCA_947448095.1 Bacteriovoracaceae bacterium
GACTTCAACAAGTATTCGAAAAGGCTCCGCAAGGAGCCTTTTTTTTTGCTATAAAGAGATATGGAAAAGCGCGACGTTGATCACATTGAAATTCGCGGTGCCAGAGTTCACAATCTCAAGAACGTAGACCTCGACATCCCACTACGTAAACTCATCTGCTTTGCTGGCCCCTCGGGTTCAGGCAAAACTTCTCTCGCTTTTCATACACTTTTGACTGAATCAAAGCGCCGCTTCATTAACTCATTTCCTAATTCCATGAAGTTTTTTACCGAACGGCCTACGGCCGTAGACGTGGATCGAATTTTTCCGGTTCTTCCAGTCTTTGGGTTGCCGCAAATCAATCCAGTCATGGGTGCAAGGACTGTTGTTTCGGATGTGATGAGACTAACTGATAGCCTGCAAAATCTATATTTTTCTACCTCTAAAGAACTTTGCCCTGTCCACGATACTGAATTGCATATTCGACAAGTGGGGGAGCAGTTAAAGTCACAGGTCAAAAATATCGTCCCTAACGGCGTTTACCATATTCTGTTGGCGCCAAATGAGTTCATCCGAGTTTTTGGTGAGGGATATATTCCACCGAGGTCTTTTTCGGTGAAAAGAAAAAGCATCGATATCTTCCAAGTTGAAGATGATTACTGGGAAGTCATGCGTTTTAAATTTGAAAATCTTGATTCCCTCGAGAAGAAGTGGCTGGAGCTCAAGCTGTCTCAGTTTCCTTTAAATTATCTTTTAATTGGACCCGAATTTAAGAAGCCTCAGAACTTGGTTTTTCATTTCCAGAAAGTTTGTCCTAAGTGTGATTTCGAATCTAAACCTGTTCAGACGGTTTCCGCATTTTCCCCATATAGTGCTCTTGGAGCTTGCTCGGTATGTAGTGGATATGGTGCCAGACTTATCTATGATGAGAAAAAAATTATGGATAAAGAGCTGACCATTGATGAAGGAGGGTTGAAACTTTTAAATTACTCGCCCTTTGAAGATTCACGTAATGCCTTACTTAAGATTTTAAAGAAAAATAAAATCCCAACAGATGTACCAATTAAGAAGTTAACTAAAGATTTTTTTGAGATTCTCATCGAGGGTCAAGGCCAGTATCCCGGATATACCGAACTCCAAAAATACCTAGACTCAAAGAAATACAAGCCTTCGGTCAGAATTTATATTCGGCATATGCAAAAAGAGGAGCCGTGTAAGGCCTGTAATTCCTCTCGCTTGAATAAAGATATTCATCACTACCGCATAAGCCTCGGAGGAAAATTAGTTGCTCTTCAAGAAGTCATGGAGCTAACAGTTCAAGATGCCCTTTTACTTTTTAGTAAAAAACGCATTAAAGAAGGCACACATGAGGCCCGTCTCTACGAAGATATATGCGAAAAATTGAGACTTGCAGCCGATATGGGTCTAAATCATCTTTCGATTTTAAGAAGGGCGAAGTCACTTTCAGCTGGGGAATATCAGCGCCTTCTGCTCATCAAGTATTTAACCTTCAAAGGTGTCGATAGTTTATTTGTTCTCGATGAGCCAAGTCTTGGTCTAGGAGAAACTGAATTAAAAAAACTTTTAGAGGGATTAAGGCAGATTATTGATCAAGGGAATACTGTGATTTTAATTGATCACTCTGAGTTTCTCCAAAAGAATTCAGAGCATCTGATTATCATGGGTCCAGGATCTGGGAAGAGTGGTGGTGAGATTACTTACCAGGGAGAACCCAACAAATATTTCAAGATAAAAGAAAAAGTTGTTTGGGAACCAAAAAAACACAAATTGAAAACGCCTCAGTTTATTGAAGTGAGTAATCCTTCAATCTATGGAAAAAACTATCCTGATTTTAAAGTACCTCTGGAAGAAATGGTTTGGGTTACTGGAGATTCTGGCTCTGGGAAAAGTGCAACCTTAATTAAAATAATGGCCAATACCCTCTATAAAAAGATTCATTCAGAGTGGCTAGACGAGGATATTTTTTCAGTCAAAGCAGTTAAAAATCCTCAAAAGCTAGAAGACGTTTTTGTCATTTCCTCCGATCTTAATCGATTTACTTCGCGCTCATCAGTCGGGACGATTACAGAATTAGCATCTGTCATAAGAAAACATTTCTTAAAGCTTCCTGTAGCCAAAAGTATGAATCTGAAAGAGGGACATCTTTCATCAAACTCCGAATTAGGCATGTGCCCACGCTGTGAAGGTAAAGGCTCGATTGTGATTGAAATGCAGTATCTGGAAGATATTATTTTGGAGTGCGAAGACTGCAAGGGGCTAAAAATTAAACCTTTGTATGCCAATATATCAGATGGAAAAATGACCGTTGCAGAAGCTTATAATCTTCCTTTGAATCAAGTCCTAGAACGGATTCAGTTAACGCCTAAGTTTCGCCGTATTTGGGAATATCTAAAAATCTTGAACCTAGACTATCTCTCACTTGATCGAGGTCTGAACACTTTGTCAGGTGGAGAAAAACAACGGGTTTATCTGTTATCTAAACTTATGAAGACGGTTCAAAATTCACTCCTCATTTTTGAAAACTTGTCTTTTGGTTTATCAGAGAAAGAACTAAAAATGCTGGGACTATTTCTTCAGGATTTACTCCAGTTCAAAAACACGATTCTGATAATTGATTCCTCTAATTGTTTTGAGCACTTGGCCACTTCTAAGCTTGAATTCAAAAATGATCAAATCAAACTGCTAAAGCTAGATTAATTACCTCAAGTTTATGCCTGAAATAGCCGACTAGTCATATAGGCTATTTCAAGGATTTACTGTGATTCAATTAATCTGCTTGTTTGCTATGACCGCCTCACTTTATGCGACAACCTTTAAACCTCAGGCCATTGAGCAGCAAGTTCGTGAGTCAGATGGCCTGTTTCAGGGAAATTTTTTAAAAAGTAAAACAGTTGAATTAGAAAATGGGTCATTAGCGACCCAAATGATCTTTAAGATGACCAAAGAAGTGGGGCTTCAGTCGGATTTTTTTGGAATGGATGAGGTGATTGTTCATTATCCCGGGGGCAGACTGAATGATAAGTATGTAAAAGTTGAAGGTGTTCCCCAATTTGTTCCAGGGGAAAAAGTCGTTTTGTTTATTCGAAACGTGGATAATCGCTATTGGGGAATGAATCTTGGTTTCGGAAGTTTTCGAGTGATTAATTATGGAAAGGAAGTCGTACTAGTCAATTATGTTTTTCCTCACGATCAAAAGTTCGGCCAAATAACGATGCAACGTTTTGAGCAAGTTGTTAAAACAATTAAAGGTTCAGGCCTAAAAGTCGTTCAATCTGTCCATTACCCGGCTTCACCTGAAAAGGGCGATATTCAACGTTTACCGGCCTCTATTTCTGAGGGGCAAAATCGCGCTCTTGCATCGAAATCTGAACAATTAGACAATCAACATGATCAACCAAAACTGAATGTTTTCTGGTTGATTATCGCCCTGGGTTTAACTGGGGGCCTGTTTCGAATGAGTGCTCGCAAAACTCATAAATAACTTGGCACTAAAAGCTTTCAATGGATTGAAATGCATTTATTGGTCTTGCTCACACTTCTGTATTCCCTCTCTGGGCTGAGCCATCAGTCATCGATGACGGCTAATCAAAATTCTCTTAAGTGGAACTACACCAATGTTCCTTTAAGGATTATGAACACATCATCATCACTTGCCTCATCAACAGTTTTGATTGATCAAGCCATTGCTGAATGGAATGCTGCTTCTGCTTTTCAAATGCAAAGAACTTCGACTGGTAAAAATCAAATTATATTCTCTGACAATTTTTCAAAGTATGGATCGGCAGTTTTGGGAGTAACTGAGGTTAGTTATTCTACGGCTGGGGTCATAAACAGCGCCACCATTTTTCTTAATGAAGATAATTACAACTTCACGGCCACTCCTGGTATGGCCTATGGGAATACGATTTATTTAAAAGACGTTGTAACTCATGAGCTAGGGCATTTTGTTGGCTTGGCCCATTCTGAAGTGCTTAATTCAACCATGTTTTATCAGAATTATCCCGGTCAAGCTGAACTTGCTGCAGATGATAAAGCTGGAATAAGAAGCAAATACGACACCGGTTATGGAAAGATCTCTGGTCATGTCCAAGGGGGAAACCACATAGGAATTCTTGGAGTCCATGTTCAAGCAATTTCTCGCAGAAGTGGTGAAGCTGTTTCAGGTGTTTCAGATGAAAAAGGATATTTTGAAATAAGCGGTTTAGACCTTGAAGACACTTATTATCTATATACGACTAATTTAAAAAACTTGGATTCTCTCCCGTCATATCTTTCTAATATTCAAACTGAGTTTTGTCCTACCGCCTTTGTGTCATCGTTCTTTGCACAATGTGGAAGGGAAAATGACGGAACGGCACAGGGAATTTCTTTGAGTTCACTTCAAAGTGAAGTGGATGTAGGTTCTGTCAGCATTAACTGTAGCCTAAGAATCAAGCAAGATTATGTGTATGAAAAACTTCAAAGCGTATTTAGTAATTTAGAAATTTTTAATTATTCATTAGAACCACAAATGGAAAAAACTCACGTAGGTTTCTTTAAACCAAGTGAGCTCTCAACGACAGTTTTTAAAGGTAGTGACAAACTTTCTATTGATTTGAGTGGTTATGCAGATTCTGCAAATAAATATTTAAAACTTCGATTAATTTCTCAATCACTTGGAAATGCAGTTGAATATTCGATGACTGTGACGAAAAACGATACCCTCGTATCAGGTCCTTA
>CANFNN010000238.1 GCA_947448095.1 Bacteriovoracaceae bacterium
ACCATCATAAGTCGGAGTAGAGTTAACGAATGAAATCATTCGTTCTTTTTCATCAGATTTTTTATCAAAACAAAGGGAAAGGTGAAGATCGTACTTCGCCTTAACTTTTGCGCCTTTAATGTTCGTGGTTTCATACTCAAAAGCTTCATCCCCAAAGAGTTGAGCTGTAGTGGGGTCAATTCGTTGAGCGAGCTCTAAGAGACCTTTTTTATAAAGGTATTTTTCCTCATTAAAACAAAATGTAAGACCTGGGTTATTGTAGGCCAAGTCAATAATTCGCTTACGAAGAAGCTCCTTATCAATGACCAGATTTTTATAAACTTCTTTAGCAAGAGTCAGTTCAACTTTTACGCCTGATGGTCCCTTAAAAGCTTTCTCAGGAGTTTTCTTAATCTTTAAAGCACCGTCAAGGAATTCAAACGTTTGTTCTTTTTTCGAGTTATAATGACGAACTGTCGCCTTGAAATAGTCCGAGGTTAAACAAGTAGCAGAAGCCCCGAGACCATTTTGTCCCAGAGTTCTATACAGAAAGCCCTTGTCATCAACTTCTTCATCCTTAAATTTTGATCCCGTTCTAAATTCAGTGTAAACATCCGGGATTTTGGCCAAAGGAAAACCAATACCATTATCTTGAACTGAGACAATTTTTCCATCAGGAGAAAGATCCACGTGGATTTCAGTTACGTGACCACGATAGAATTCATCAATACTGTTATCTAATATTTCTTCGACTGCCTTAGATTTCGCTTGATGAAATTTTACCGTTTTAAACGCCAAAGAATCTTTGGTGTAAACGTAGGTATCGAGATCTTCAATATCATTACTTCCAAAAACGAGAGTCACCCGATTACGGCAATGCCAGCGCTGATCTTTGCTTTCAATCAGGGCTTCTTTGATCTTGGTACTTTTGCGTTTTACTTCTTCGACTGCCATAGTCAAATTCCTTTACAGTTGCTTAATGGAAAATCAATAGGATAAGATTAAGGTCATACAGAACAATAGGTCAACGATGAGATATCAAATTTTATTAGCACTCAGCATCATGATTTGTCAGATGGCCTTTGCCCAAAATAAGGTGACTTTGCCCGCAACTTTTCAAAAACCTATTTTGGAGGAGCTTAAACCTTTTTATTCACCTTCTGAAGGACAAACCGAAGATTTATTAAATGGCGTTGTTATTTCGGTAGGTAAAGTCACTTCTCCGACAGATAAAGAACAACAAATGATGTTGTTTGTTTCGGGGGTCCACCCAAGAAATTGCACCAAAACCATGAGAAAACTTTCTTTATACGAGAATTACTCTTCATATATAGACTTTATTAAAAAAAGCTCTTTTGATGAAAAAAATCAGCAAGTCACATTCGTCATTGATCATCTATTGCTTCCTTTTCCTATGAATCTCAACTTTAAAATTCCCCGAATTACCAAAGAGGGTCACTACCCTTTTACCTTTGATCACGGATTTTTAAAGGACCTTAAAGGAGTGATCGGAGTCAAAAATGTGGGAAAATTTTGTCTGTTAACGCTTAAAACAGACTGGCGTGGTCCAGAAACTCCGATTCCTAATTTGGCCTTTTCCACTTTCATTGAAACAGTTGGAAAACTGGGCCTTGAGCATTTGATTCGCGTTTCACTCTTTTAATCTCTTCCCAAAATGGCGTTCAAACCTTATCTTGTTTTTCTAAATGGAAGTTTTAAGAATAAAAGCTATTGATACCTACCCTATCCGTCACAAGATGCTACGTCCCAGTGGCACGGTTGAGGATTGTATGTTTCAGGGTGACCACGATGAGCTGACTTTTCATCTGGGTGCTTTTGTTGATAAGAAACTTGTAAGTGTTGCGTCATTTTATTTTGAAAAACATCCTGCGTTTTCTGAAGCCTATCAGTATCGTTTGCGCGGTATGGCAACTCTGCCTGAATATCAAGGACAGGGTTATAGTTCGGCCCTTCTGCGGACGGCTTTCCCGGTCATTAAGCAAAACCAATGCTCTCTTTTGTGGTGTAATGCCCGAGAAAAGGCTTTGGGATTTTATAAAAAAGTGGGCTTTGTGGCCTCAGGTGAGCTCTTTAGTATTCCAAATATTGGCAAGCACATGCTGATGTCTGTAAAAATTGATTAAAAACCAATTTCTTTTTGTTTCCAATCATCTCCAATGCAAAACCTAGTTCCGTGATTTTGAGACACCATAAATAGTTGCTTCTGAAAGCAGGACTTTTTATTCAAATGCTCGGCTATGGGAGCGCAGCTTAAATCAAGTTTTCTCTCATGAATATCCTTGGCCCTCTTTTCCCCACACTCTTTATAATAACTCTCCATCACGCAGGTAAAGTGCTTCTCAACACAGTCATAAATAAGAAATGGCCCAGCTTCGTAGTTTTCTGAAATAATATCCACTTTGGGATCAAAGTCATTGAGCTCTTTTTCCACATCATCAGCGAGTGAAAGGCTAGAGATCAACATGCAGAAAACCATCAACTTGATACGCATTTTGTGTTACCTTAAATAGTATTCATTACCTTATCGTCTTTTTAACTCATGAATTAAGGATGACCACGTGTTTTGCTTTCACGACAAATTCCGTCAACAACTCGCACAGTCCCTCTCTTTGGGAATTAAAGCTGCCTTTTCACTCGATTTCCCTTGGGAGAAAGCCTACTCCTTACTAGGGGCCACTCCTAGCAAAGAGGCCGGAGACTTGGCGTTTCCGCTCTTTATCATTGCTAAGGAAGCGAAAACCAACCCTGCATTGGCGGCCAAGGCCCTTGAAGCTGCAATGACTGAGCTGCCTGGATTTGTGCTGAAGAAAGTCGCCATGGGACCCTATTTAAACTTCTTTTTTGATTTTAATCAGATCGCAAGTGAGCTTGTGCCCTCCATCATTTCTGGTAAATATTTTGAGCAGAAACTTTCCGAAAATATGCCTAAGACAATGATTGAGTATTCTCAGCCCAACACGCACAAAGAACTGCATGTTGGTCACATGAGAAATCTTTGTTACGGAGACGCCTTAATTCGCCTTCACCGTTATTCGGGTTTTGAAATTATTGCTTCAACCTTTCCGGGAGATGTAGGGACCCATGTGGCCAAATGTCTCTGGTTCATGAACTATCACTACAAAGGTGAAATCCCCCAAGAACACAAGGGCGCGTGGCTTGGAAGAATGTATTCAACCGCCCACAATAAACTGGAAGAAGAGAAAGGGTCTGATTCAGAAGCGACTAACCGAGAACAACTCACGGCGATTTTAAAACAACTGGAACAAAAATCCGGTGAGTTCTATGACCTATGGAAAACCACTCGAGAGTGGTCTATTGAGCTCATGAATGAAGTTTATAAATGGGCCGATGTAAAATTTGACGTCTGGTACTGGGAATCTGAAGTGGATTCTGATTCAGTCAAACTAGCTCGAGAATATTTCGAGAAGGGTTTGTTCATTGAAGATAAGGGATGTATCGGAGTTGATCTTGAGCCCTACAAGCTCGGTTTTTGTATGCTCCTTAAAACTGACGGAAATGGCCTTTATGCCACCAAAGACATAGAGCTTGCCCGTCGAAAATTTCAAGACTACCACATTGAAAAAAATCTTTATGTGGTTGATAAACGCCAAGAGCATCACTTTAAACAAGTCTTTAAGGTTCTGGAGCTCATGGGTTTTGAAAATGCGAAAAAGTGTCAACATTTGCAGTATGACTTTGTAGAACTTCCTGATGGAGCGATGAGTTCTCGAAAGGGAAATATTGTTCCTCTTCAATCCTTGATCGCAAATATGGTTCAAATGATTAAGGACCAATACCTCGCGCGCTACGTGAGTGAATGGTCTGCAGAAGAAATAGAAAAAACGGCACAGATTGTTGCCAAAGGTGCCATCAAATACGGCATGATTCGAATTGATCCGGCCAAAAAAATTGTTTTTGATATGCAAGACTGGTTAAAGCTTGATGGAGAGTCTGGACCTTATATCCAGTACTCTTATGCACGTATTAACTCTATGGTTAATAAACTCGGCGCACCTCTGAGCTCAGAGATGAAAGTTGAAGTTCAGCAGGAAAAAGATTTAGTTGCTCAGTTAATGAGTTTTCATCACATTGTTCAACAAGCAACTGAGCAGTATAAGCCGTCCATTCTTACGGCCTATTTGTATGATCTTTCTCGTGCCTATAATGGCTTTTATGCGGAATGCCCAGTTGGGTCCTCGCAAGAGCCTACACGCTCTTCGCGCCTCATGCTTTCAAAAGCCACGGCACAGACTCTTAAGAAGGGACTCTCTCTTCTGGGAATAGAGGCGCCTGAGCGGATGTGAGTAAATCCTTATTCTCTGGATCACGCAGCTTCCAAATCCTTCCATCGATCAGGAAATGGTGATTGTTCAATAAGCTTAAAATCATGGCGGGCCAGAGTGTGCCCGGCAATGGTTTAAAAGGTAAAGAGATCGGTAGCCATCTAAAAAAGAGCCATCCCGAACTAATAAAAGCAGCAAATAATATTGCCCATTTCACCATCGAAAGCCTTCGATTTTTCATATAAATAAAAGGCAAGTACTGAACCCCATGAAAAAAGGGTAAAAGAAAAAGCATATTTTGATTGAGAGGCGGAATAAACCAAAGCCAGGCCAGGCCAATAGGACCAATACAAATTAGGTGATTCAAATCTTTGGTTTTAAAATAATCAAAAAACGCCCAAGTGATCATCAGGCACGATAAAGCAAAAACCG
>CANFNN010000239.1 GCA_947448095.1 Bacteriovoracaceae bacterium
AATATTCGGAAAGAGACCAATCGTTCTGAGTTCTTTGACTGAATGCTGAGCAGGCTTTGATTTCAACTCTCCCGCCGCTCCAATATAGGGAACCAAAACCAAATGAATAAACAATACGTTCTCAGCTCCTACGTCACCCGCAAATTGGCGTATGGCTTCCATGAAGGGAAGAGACTCAATGTCTCCGACCGTTCCACCGATTTCACCAATTAAGAGATCACACTTATCAGCCGCTAAATGAATTCGGCGCTTAATTTCATCAGTGATGTGGGGAACTACCTGAACCGTTTTACCGAGGTATTTTCCTTCTCGTTCATTTTCAATCACCTGAAGATAAACTTTCCCGGTAGTAAAATTGTTCTCACGGTTCAAGGTCAGAGTGGTAAAACGCTCATAGTGGCCTAAATCAAGATCGGTTTCTGCCCCATCATCGGTGACAAAAACTTCACCATGTTGAGTAGGACTCATGGTACCTGGATCAACGTTAATATAAGGATCCATTTTCAGAATATTAATTTTTATGCCGCGTTTTTCAAGCAAGCATCCAATACTTGCGGCTGCAAGACCTTTACCAAGGGAGCTCGTCACCCCACCGGTTATAAAAATATACTTTTTCTTACTCACCTAAAACTCCTTCCACTTTTTTAATATCTTCCGGAACATCCACACCCATTAATTTTTGAGTCGTAAGGATCGCTCCTAATGAGTAACCATTTTCGAGAGCTCGCAGCTGCTCAAGTTTTTCCAGATCTTCTAATTTTGACATGGGCATTTTGACAAAGGCCAAAAGTGCTTCAGGACGGTAGCTATAAACACCGATGTGCTGAAACCAGTTGTATTCCCTTCCCCCGTCTCTGTCATAAGGCAGGGACTGGCGAGAAAAATACAAACATTGCTTCGTTTGTTCAGACCATATGGCCTTAACGACGTTAGGATTTTTGAAATCTTCTTCGCTTACTTTCCTCGCCCGCAAAAGTGTCGTGATGGGGTAAGAACTTTTTAAATGAAACTCCGCTAGCTCTTTTAAAACGTCACCTTGAAGGAGTGGCTCATCTCCTTGAACATTGATGACGAGTTCTGCTTTCGTATTTTCAAAAAATCTTTGATAGGCCAAAGCAATTCTTTCTGACCCCGACGGAACGTCATCATCCACACGCAGAACAATTCCACCGAAGGATTTGACGTGAGTTTCAATTTCCTCATTATCAGTGACTACTGCCGTTTCAAAACCGGATGCTTTGCAGTTGGTATAAACTCTTTCAATCATTGAGCGCCCAGCAATTTGCGCAAGCGGTTTACCGGGGAATCTGGAAGATCCAAAACGGGCTGGAATAAGGACAACAACGGATGCCATAGGGATTTAGCCTGGGAAATTTATTTGACCCCTCAAGTTACACAAAATCTCCTGCTACGACAACCATTTGAGCGCATTTCAACTTTGCGTTAACAGGGCCTCATGCTAAACTTATTTGATGAAACTAATTACGACTGTCATTCTTTTGGCGCTGATAAACGTGAGCTTTGCTCAGGATGATTATCTAATGCAAGATGCCATCACAAAACCAGCACTTAGTTTACGTTGCAAAGAACTTCTGAGAGAGCGCTCCGAGAAAGTAAAAGTCCAGCAGCGCTTGAATGCTCTTCTACAGAGAAATCAGGACCTGATTAAAAAAAGTCCTAAGGCCGGACCCAGCATGCATAATCGTTTACTCTCCACTCAAGTAAAAACCAAGAATGAACTGCATCTGACGAATCTCAAAATAGAAAGCATGGAAGAAAATATTGTCCGCTCTGGATGCCCTGGAATTTCTCTTTAATAACTGATTTTACTTCTCAGTTTTAATAATGTTACACTTTTTCCCGCACACACATATTTTGCGGGAGATGAGCTTTGTTAAAAGCCGTTTTAATCTCATTTATTTTGATTTCACAGGCCCAGGCCCAGGATGAAGATTTAACCTTTCTTGAATCGACTATTAATTCTGATCCGACTGCCACCTCTGACTCCATGACACCGACAAAAAAATCTCGCTGGAGTGTTTCACGTCCAGACGCAGGTAGCGAAAAAGATAAAGATAAGCAAGGCCGAGTTCTAGATCTTCGGTCTGTACTTGAGGAAGGCTTTCGAAGAAATCCGTTTGAAAAGATCCGTGGTCAACAGCGTGAGCAAATTGACCTTCGAAAAACAGATGTTTTTCAAAAATTCTGGTACCCAACTGTTGGATTAGAACTTCAGACCTCTAATCATAGAATCGATCGTTTTCACGAATCCTCTCAGAGTTTTCCTGGTATGGGTGCTCAAAATGCACCTACCGGCAGTGTTGGGATTGTGTTTGATGAATACACGCTTTTTAACTGGGGCCGAGATTATCTTCAGTACTTAAACCAAAAACAAGTCCTGAACCGAAGCAATCAGCAACTGGGCGAAGCTCACAGACGTTTAAAATTTTCACTTATCAATCAATACTTTAATCTCATCCGGTTCAAAGAAATTCTTCGCATTAAACAAGAACAACTTCGCCAGACTTCCTTTATTCATCGTTTGGCGCGGGAAAAACTACTTCTGAGAAAAATCAAGACTCAAGAATATTATCAGACTCGTTCTGAATACCTGCGCTCTCAAACTGAATTTCAACAAGCTCAATTTGAAGTGGGTTTAGAAGAAGAAAAAATTGCCAACCTTTTAGGTGATGATTATCAAAGTTCATACCGCTCTATTGAGCAGTTAAAATACGTGAGCCTTAATACCTCGATGAATGAGGCGCTTAAATCCGCTCAGGAATCCAGTCAGCCATACCGGGATGCCAAAGTTGCGTATGATGTGGCCTCTCGTACCTACGAAAAAACTGTCAGGGATAACCTTCCCTTACCTAAATTTGGTTTTAATCTTGGAACTTACCGCACCGGATTTGATCCGGCCGGCACGACTTGGAATTATCAAACTTCAGATAGTAATCGTAACGTTGAACTCGTGGCCTCAATAAATATGCGCTGGACACTTTTGGGTGAGGGCGGATTTTTTAATAGCCGTCAAAATCAACAAACTTATCTCTCCAAACGCATTACAGAAATTAGCTTTTTTAATACTCGCCGGGAACTTGAAGTCAAAGTCAGAACCATTTATAAAACAGTACGTTTCCTTGAGCAGAAAGTTGAAATTGCCATTTTTCAGCATAAAAATGCTCAGAGTAATTATGACTCAGCTTTGGATAATTATATTGGTGGAAGAACGACCTATGCGGATATCAAGCTCGCGATCGACAATCTTGTGAACTCTCACGTAAATAGTGAGAACGTCAAATTTGATCACCTCGTGAAAAAGTTAGAGCTAGCAGACTTTATGGGACTTGAAGATTTTCCTGGGGAAAACTTTGAATCATTGGCGACAAGGTAATTTATGAAATACTTTTTACTTTTTCTTATATTCTCACAAAGTGCTCTTGCCACAGCTCCGCTTGAATTATCTGAAGAAGAACTCAATCCTGAAACTCAGGAAGTTTTGATCAAGCGGCCTGAACAGTATCTTCGCCATGAAAGTATGATCTATGATTTCAATAATGATCTAGGGATTAAAGACCAAAGAAAATACACCGGTACGGATCGAAATAAATTTGCCGTCGCAGGCCACCTTTCTAGCGATTATGAGCACCTCACTAATATCTTAGGTGCCGAAGTAAATTATATGCGCCGAACGGAAAGATATAATCAAATCTGGTACGGCTTTCAACTCTTCCAGCACAACACTTTTTTTGATGCCATAACTCAAAATAAAACAGCTTCGAGCGGTGCTAATGCGAACTCTGATTCTCAGTTTCAGCGCCCAAATAATACGAAAAACAAAATTTTTGCAGGCGGACTTGGTGTTGGATACCGCTTTAAATTGTTACTTGAATTTTTTCCAACGGAAGATGTTTTCGAAACGATTGATGTTTATGCAAACTACCTGACACTTAATGAGACATTCATTAATCGCAATTATCAAGGTTACGGCCTTACAACCAACTACAGCATCCATAAACGTAGCAGCTCCAAGTATTTTTACGGAGGCAAGTTCTCATACAATGTGGCCAGTGTGACTCGCGCTGCAATTGGGAATGAAAGCAAAAGTGATCGCTCATTTGCCCTTGGATGGCTATCGGTTGCTTTTGAAATGGGTTTTTTCTACTAATTTATTTCAATTCAGTGATGACGTAATCCTGACCTGAAAACAAACTCTGCTCATTTTTAATATACGTTTTGGCATCTTCGACCGAACTAAATAAACCAAGACTCACACGGTACCAGGTACCTTTGCCTTCAATGGTTGTAGCATTGATGATGGGACTATATCCTCTGACAGTAAACCCTTCTGCAAATTGCTTGGCTTCTTCCTCACTTGGGTAAGAGCCCAACTGAATAGTTACCTTGCCACTCATAGAGCTTGTTGCAGGTGATTCAATACTTTGGATAGGTGCAGCTTTTTCTTCAGTCGAAAATTTTTCAAGCTCATTAGAGAGACGTGTTTTAGACTCATCCATTAATTTTTTTAATTTTTCATCATCAGTAAGCTTGGCATCTTCTTCTACTGTTTTTTCTACGTCTTCTTCTAGACCAGATTTTAGCTCTACTGTTTTCTGATCAATCGGTTGAATCCCGGCTTCATCCAGTGTGAGCTTTTTCCCCAGGCGAATACCTAAAGTAAAACTTGTGATGATCAAGACCACCACAAAG
>CANFNN010000240.1 GCA_947448095.1 Bacteriovoracaceae bacterium
TAGCGTTTTTGATTATAGAAAAAAGGAGTCGCAGCGAAATTTGAAAGAATGCCTAATTCATTACGCTTAGAAAGAATGACTTCTTCTTTTGGTTTGGCCGCCTGTGGCAGAATTTCCCACTCAGGTGCACCTTCGGCGGAGACGGGTGTCCACCACGACTCAGGGTATTTGGTTTGAAAAGCACAGCCCACGAAAAGCAGTAAAAAAAATTGAAACAAACGAAGATGAGTCATAATTCCCTCAATTCACAAAGTCATTTGGGACAATATTTCATGTCTTTTTTGCTAAAGCATTGAAAATCTTTTTTCTAAGGATTGGCAGCACAATTGCTTTAAGGCCAACGTGTTTAACACGGAGGTTCTTTAAATGAAAAACGTATCATCAATTGTTCTTGGCGCCACACTTTTATCCCTTGTTGCTTGTGGTAATAATAGCAACAAAAACTCTAACCATTCCTCTCGAAATATGTTGCTGGCAGAAGATGGCCATTATCAGGCAACCCTTTCACCTATCAATGCTCACCTTGCCGGTGACGTGACCGGTTCTGCTTTGGTGAAAATCAAAGCCGATTCTCTAACAGTAGAGGTGAAAGTAAACGGCTCACCAGCTCACGTCGTGCATACGCAAAATATTCATATTGCTGATGCCTGTCCGACGCTAGTATCCGACGTGAATAAAGACGGCGTCATCGATGCCGTCGAAGGTCAAAACAGTTATGGCCCGGCGATTATTCCTCTGGATTATGAATTAAAAACTCAAACCGAAGCGAATACAAAATTTCCGACAGCTGATTTTACCGGCAACTATTTTTACCGTCAGATGACTTCGCTTTCTGAAATGATGAAGGATCTAACTAGTAAAGATATGGATGACAAAGATAACCTAGTCAAAATGAAACCTGGCTTTGGTCTGGCCGGTCGCCAGATTGTTATTTACGGTGTGGCAGCTGATACCAATTTGCCTGAAACAGTAGCTTCATTTAGTGGTCAAACTAAATTCTCCGGCCTTCCAATCGCCTGTGGATCTTTAATCAAGATCGCAGTCGAAACCGATGGCACTAATACTAATGGTGGTAAAGACGATTAGACTCCTCCGCTCAACAAAGCCTCGCCAAGCGGCGGGGCTTTGCTAATTTCCTCTTTCGTTCTACAATACCCTCATGACAAAAATTGGTATTGTAGAAGGTTTTTTTGGTCCTGTTTGGAGTCACGAGTCGCGCTTGGCGTTTGCGCCGTTTTTAAAGCAATACGGTGGCTCGTTTTATATGTACGCTCCTAAGCGGGATGCGCACCTCCGGAAGGCCTGGAGAGAGGAGTGGGACTCTCAGTACTTGCTTGAACTCTCAACCCTTCGAGATGCCTTTCATCACCACCAGTTAGAATTTGGCGTGGCCCTTAGTCCTTTTGGTCTAGGCAGTCTTATTTCTTCAGCGGACTGGACTCATCTCAAACAAAAATTTGAAATCCTCTCGCAGCTTAAAATTGATCATCTCGGATTATTTTTTGATGATATGCCTTCAACGGATGAGTTACTGCATGTGCAGTCCGAAGTGGTTCAGCTGGCCTTAAAATATTTTCCTAGAGGACTTATCTTTTGCCCAAGTTATTACACCTTTGATCCTATTCTCGATAAGGTTTTTGGCCAAAGACCGGTGGGTTATGTGGAAGGCCTAAAAAATGTTATTTCAAAAGATGCCGCCATTTGCTGGACGGGACCGAAGGTGATTTCTGAAGAAATCTCTCGCGCCCATTTAGAAGAAGTGACTACTTTACTGGGAAGACATCCTTTCATTTGGGAAAACCTCTACGCCAATGATGGACCCAGAAATTGCAAATTTTTAAAACTGCGCTCTTTCACTGGCCGCGATGATTCGCTGTTAACTGAGACAAGTGGCCTGGGCTTCAATCTGATGAACCAACCTTATCTATCGCAAATTGTTTATCTCTCTTCACTTTGGGTGTTGAATAAAAATCTTTCTCCAGATGAGGCGTTTGAAGCGAGTTGCAGAGAGCTCTGCTCTCCAGGTCTTGCAAGCTTCATTCTTGATAACCGAAAACTATTTTTAGAATCAGGCCTTGATAAAATTACTTCTGAAGAAAAACACTCTCTGTTAGCCCAGTTAAATCTAGAAGCCTCTCCCGTTGCCAGTGAAATCAAAGCATGGCTTATAGGCGAGTATCTGGTTGGGCCTGAATGTTTAACGGATTAATCCTCGATCCCAATTAATTGAGAGCTCTTAGCATTCACGATGTAATTCACATTTTCTTCTTCTTTAAGCCCAGCAAGCTCATAGATCCAGCCTTGCTTAGAATCTTTTTCCAGGCGCCATTCACCCAAGATATGATGACCTTTGTGCTCGAGTGCTTTGGCCACACTCTCTAGGGCCAGCAGCCCATTGCCTGGCTCAAAGATATCACCTTTGCCAAGATTTAGTCCTGAGGCCTCATCAAGAATCCCCGCGCGGTCAAACTCAATAGTGACTTTGGTTCCTGCTCTGGTTTTGACAAAATAATCTTGCCCAATTTTTTGACTGATTTGTCCATGAGGGACCATGTTTTTGACTAATTCTTCAGTCGCTTTACTGAGAGCAAAAATGGGAATAATCATTAAGGCGGCTATGGTCAGACATCTTTTCATCATCTCCTCCCGGTTGAGATGAAGATAGTGTTTTTCGTTCATAAACTCTTCAAATATTTTCTTACAAAAAGATTAGTAATCAATCTCTAGATAATAATTAAGGATATCTTTTAAATCGTTTGTTTTGTCTTCGAAAACTTCTTTTTGGCCTGGACTTAGCGTTGGGATAATACTTTTGATGATATCTAAATTCATGGCATTTTCAGGATAAGTTGTTTGATATTCAGCAAAAGCTTCATAAAACAAATTCGCTCTTGATTCAGGTGATACATCGGCGAGATATATTTCTGAAAACCTTTGTTGAAGTTTTTCGCGTCGGCTTAATCTTACTTTATGGCGCTCTTCAAAATAAGCACGATGAGTCTCTAGGATTTTTTTTTGCTTATCACTAATCACACCAAACAATGTTTCAAAACGCTCTTCAATGGTTTCCATGCGGTCATCGGCCTTGGCCCTGGCCATGGTGCTATTTTCTGATTTTAAAACCTCTGCAAAATCTTTTTGCTGTTTGCTATCAAGCAGCGCCATGTACTTACTCATTAACTTAGAAAAATTTAAGGCGAGCTTTCGGTAGAGCTTTTGAAGATAGTCATACTGCTCGTCGACTTTTTTAACATCCAGTTCAATCGAGGTAATGACTGGGATGGCCTCTTTAGCAAAAGCCTTTTGGTCATTCAGAAATGTTTTCACATCTTTTGAGAGGAGATCTTTTTGAGCAGAATAGAGGTGCAGTCTTTTTTGAATTTGGTGCTCCATCACTATGTCGGCACTTTGGGCGGCCATCTTCTTCACGGCACACCCGTAGCCCAGTAGCGATAAAATCATAAGTGGGGCAATGCGCATAGTTGACTCTTTTTGTTTTGAAAGGGAAGACTTCAGCCAAATCATTTTGGCATAAATAAATCTCAGAAAGAACAGGCGACGCTTCAGAGTGTACTTGATCGTTCTGATCAGTGAGTATTCAAATGATTGTCAATTCCCGACTTTTTAAGCAAGCTTATGTAATGAGCAAATTGGAAACTTACCGGTCGACGACAGAATACCGGGAAATCCTTCGTATTCTTCAAAAGGCCACCACTCTTCAGGAGAACATCCTGTGGCAGTCGCACGCCTTGAGAAAAACCGTCATCCCTGTCCGTTATCTAGAGATTGATTTCATCACCCGCGAAGTCTTAGTCAATTTTCATTCTGAACATTACAAAATTGATTCAGATCTGCCTCTCTACGTAAAATTAGATTACAGAACGAGTGTTTTTAAAATCGCTCACTTTCGTCAAAACCAAGATTCTCTGCATTTTTCTTTTCCGGAAATGGTTAAGACTGAAGAATTGCGAACTATCCCGCGCCATAAATTCCGCGCGGCCCAAGATAAGTACATCACGCTCAGGTCTTCTTCAGGCCGCGAAAATGGAAGTGAATTGAAAGTTCGCACCATGGATGTTTCAGAATCCGGTTTGGGACTTGTAGTCTCTGAGCAGAATAGAAGTTTTTTTAAAAATAATCGCATCCTTTGGCTGACTGGGTTTCAAGAATCAAATTTTGCTCATCCTGTTTTGGCCGAAGTGGTCTACATCAACTCTGAAGTTGAGCCTGAATTCATTATCAAAAAACAAAAGTCTCTCAAAGTTGGTCTGAAGATTTCTGGAACTATACCGGAAGATCTTTACTCGCGTTTCGCTCAATGAGGTATTCATGAAATTTTTCTTTATTCTTCTTTTGGGCATGACTCAGGCCTTCGCGCATGAACGATTGGTAAAAACTAAGGCGGATGCTTTAGCTTTTGGTAAGTTCACTCAGCAAAAAAATCATCAGTGGCCTTTTCCTTTACTCTCAATCGGCCACAATATGCAGTCCTATCAGGATTATTCTGGTTCTGCTTACTGGCATGATGGTCTAGATATTCGTGCTGTTCAAGATCAGCCAATCTATGCAGCTGCGGGTGGAAAAGTCGTAAATATTCAAAATTATATTCGCGGCAATCATCTGTACTGGGAAATCGCGATTCAAGATGATGAGGGCTTTGTTTGGAAGTATCACCATGTGGCAAAAGAATCGATCACTCAGGA
>CANFNN010000241.1 GCA_947448095.1 Bacteriovoracaceae bacterium
CGGGGATTACGTGAGAGAATACCAATCTTCAAGCCAGACCATCCTTGATCAGAAATTTCTTATATTTTACTCTTTAAGTTTATTTTTTAACACTTCAATGAGCTCACTCAACCATTCTGGGTACTGTTCTTCGTAATAAAGGTCGCAGTCGATGCGTCTCACCAGTGAATGCCCGCCGTGTTTAGACAAGTACTGCTCAAAATCTTTTCCGCACTGGCAAAAATGCGGATAATAAGTATCCCCCAATCCGAGGACAGCAAAGTTTACGTGAGACAAATTCAGTTCTTCATTAAATTTCAGATAACTCATCCACTCCGAGGCGTTATCAGGCGCCTCGCCGTCACCCCAAGTACTGGTGACAATCACTACATAATCCATGTCATGAATATTTTCCGGATCAATTGAGCCCATATCAAAGATCGGGGAATCAAATCCTTCATTTGTGAGACTCTCACTAATGACGTTGGCAAGATTCTGAGCATTTCCTGATTGGGAACCAAACAGGATATTAATCAGGGCCATTTATTTACGGTGAATTTTAACCGCTTCATAACCGGCTTTTTTAATCGCAGTTTTAATTTCTGAATCAGACATTTTTTTGCCTTTCACTTCCTCAAAAACCGCTTTCTTATTCTCAAGACTGACTAATATATTCTCCGCTTTTTCCGTGTCTTTGAGCTCTTTAGTAATGGCTTCGACACACATACCGCAGGTCATTCCACTTACATCCACTTCAACTTTGGCAGCAAAAGCACTGAGACTTAAGGCCAAGGCTCCAATAATGAATGAAATTCTCATGAGTTATCTCCTAAATAAAAGACGTAGTTTTTACAAGTTTAAGGCTTTGTTCTGAGCCCATTATAGACGAGTAGTTACGGATCGTGTATACCCTGCAGTATGAAAAAAGTCGTTTGGGACCGTCTAGGTATAGCTTTTTCTTCGGCTTGCGTTGTTCACTGTATCATGGTGGCCTTCTTACCGTTTTTTTTGCCGTTCATTTCTCAATACACTCATTCGTCGTGGGTTCATTTTATTGTTCTCTTCACGATGCTTTTTACAACCCCTTTTGCTTTTGTCCCTGGTTACAAAAAACATGGACTGACTTGGATTCTAGCGATGGCCCTCATTGGTCTTCTCTTGGTGATCTTGAGTGTCATTATTGAAGGAAAAGTTTCGGATCAACTAAGCCACGGAATCTCCATCTGCGGCAGTCTTTTCTTGGTATTTGCTCACGCTAAAAACATTCAGCATTCTCATCGCCACGTCCAGCATCCCTGCTGCTAAGATTACCTAAAAACCTAAGATAGATCATGTCGCCCAAGCCTTGGCCCGGGCTATAAATCGATCATCTCTTACGAAGGTTTTTATGAATATTTTGTTCATTGCACTTATTGCTAGTTTCTCAGCTCAAGCATCAATGTCTGCTGAACAGATGCAAGCAGCAAGAAAGAATTGTCGCCAAAGCATTATCGAAAACTCATTTCAAGCTGCCACTAAATCCGGCTTCCAAGAAGGTGATCGAGCTGAATTACTAGTCGAGAATCCCTCACAAATGATTCGTAATCTCAAAATGATGAATGACAAAAATTTAAATTCCGCCAATTTAAAAATTGCTCCTTGGTCAGATTCCTATTGGCCTCTTTATTTGGGCGCCGCTGGCAACAGATACAATGATCCCAAGTTTGACTTTGAAGACTGGAAAGATGCCTTCGATTACGTCCTCAAAGTTCCTGCCTCAAGCCTGATTGCTCAAAAACAATTTGATTCACTTTCTCCGGCCGAAAAATATGACTACTTTCTTCATCTCAAGTCAGATGGTCTCACACAGAGCAATTGGGCCGAAGGAAATGAGTACTTCAAAGAAACAGGAAGTGTTGAAACCTGGATGGGTCTGTGTCACGGCTGGTCAGCGGCCAGTATCATGATGCCAGAGCCTAAAAAAGCGGTGGAAGTTCAAACGCCTGCCGGCCAATTTTCTTTTTACCCTTCAGACATTAAAGCACTCGCCACTCTCCTTTGGGCAAAAGGCGAATTCAATTCAAGATTTGTCGGCGGAAGATGTAATTCTAAAAACCCAAGAACTGATTCCATGGGCAGACCAGTGGAAATGGATTGCCTGGATAACAACCCTGGTACCTGGCACATGGCCATCGTCAATCAGATAGGCCAATTCAAGCGCTCGTTTGTGATGGATGCAACCTATGATTATGAAGTCTGGAATCAACCAGTCAGTGGCTATAGCATCAAGTATTATCACCCTATGACGAAATCAGAGACGACAGATCTCGAGACTGCAATTGTGACGAGAAAAAACTATAAAGATGATCCCAGAGCAAAAGTAAGAGCAGCAAAATCCACCCAAATCATTGGTGTGAAGATGGTTGTAAAATACGTGGTTGAAACGACTCCATCTGTTGATGAATACCAAGAAACAGCGATCAACAGTGTGACCTATGAATATGATCTCGAACTAGATAAGGATCTCAATATTGTGGGCGGCGAATGGTATTCGGAAAATCACCCGGATTTTTTGTGGGTTCCTGAAAAGGGATCTTTCCCGGCCAATCAGGGCGATCTCTCCGATAAAGCGATTAATCTTAAGGACATCGACAGCGAAGTCATTGAATATGCGAAAATAAATGCCCAAAATGAAATACCTTTTGGGCCTGTGGTGCGAGGTTTAGTCGACTCATCCCAAGAAAACCCTTAGGCCAATCGACTGGTCTTTTTGCCAAATATCAGGGAACATAACGTTTCAAAATATTTGGCAATGGGATCTCAATTTGCAGCAGCTTATAAGCTTTCTTTTACTTTTCCTCGTCTCCCTTCCCCTCATAGCTGAGGAGAAGAAAGTGCTTCCCCTATGGGAAGCCGGCGTTGGTTTTCTTCCTTTTAGGGCCAACCATTATCGAGGCTCTCCTCAAAGTGATTTGTTTTTTATTCCTTTCCCGGCCTACACAGTTCGGGGAAAAAATATTGAAGCTGAAAACGGCTACATTCGAAAGCACATCATGCGCTTCACTCCCAAGCTGGTTCTTGATTTAAGTTTTAATCTCGGTCTCAACGTCAAAAGTGATGATGATCAATTAAGAAAAGGCATGAAAAACCTCGATCCCACATTTGAAATAGGGCCAATTCTTCGCTACTACATGTGGAAATCCGAAAATAACACTCACTTTCTGAACATCGAAATGCCTTACCGAGCGGTCTACGCCACTAACCTCACCTACATTGATCACGTAGGATACTATTCTATTCCGTATTTGAATCTTCTCTCAAAAGGAACTGACGATACCTGGGGCTGGGGTTCTGAATTTTCCATTGGCCCTCAATACGGATCTTCATCTTTTCATAATCGATTTTATGCAGTGGACACTCAAGACGTGAACGCGAGACGAAAATATTTTCACGCTGCCGGTGGTTACTCAGGCACACAATTCGTCGCGGCCCTGAACAAGCGGCACGGTGATTTTCTGATCATTCCCTTTTTGAGATATGACTATCTAGACGGAGCAGTTTATCGAGAGAGTCCCCTCTATAAGAATGCTCATTATACGTTTTATGGATTAACTGTTGTTTGGTTTTTTGCTCACTCGAAAGATTCACAGACAGCGCCGACCATGGTGAGATGATTTTGCCATCTTAGGGCAAAAAAAAAGCCACCCGAAGGTGGCTTTCTTATTAAGACTTTTTGGCGTATTTTTTGTTGAATCGATCAACACGACCCTCAGTATCCATAACACGTTGAGTTCCTGTGTAGAATGGGTGAGAACCAGAAGAAATATCTACTTTGAAAAGCGGATATTCTTTACCACCGACAGTAATTTTGTCAGAAGTTTTGATTGTTGATTTAGTGATGATTTCGAAATCACAAGAAACGTCTTTGAAAACAACGTCTCTATAGTCTGGGTGAATACCTTTTTTCATACGAATATCCTTATAGTGAACAATATAGTACTAAATTGAAGTCCCAGCAATTTACCTACGGGTGCGTCCACTGTCAACGAAGAAAATTATTTCTTCCCTGCAGCAAGAACGATGCTTGAGAGCTCAGCGTCAGTCATCTTTTCAATGACTTTAGGGTCCCTTTTATCTTCCGGAAGGGTAATGTTTTTGGTCCCAAACTTGATGTAAGGCCCATATTTTCCGTCCACAATCGAGACTTTTTTCTTTAATTTGGCGACCAAACCGAAATCCCGAAGGACTTTGCCACCCCGGCGCGAGGCACCCTTCTCTTCATTCAAGAGCTCAAGCCCACGTTTGAGATCGATCGTAAAAAGATCATCCTCTTTCTTAAGTGAGCGAAATGTCCCGTCATACATGACGTAAGGACCAAAGCGGCCGTTATTAGCAAGAATAGGCTTATTGGTTTCTGGGTGAAGCCCCAATTCTCTTGGTAGAGATAAGGCCTGAAGAGCAGCTTCCATCGTGACTGTTTTTGGGTCCATGCCTTTAGGCAAAGAGGCGCGCTTAGGCTTATTGTTTTCTTCAGTGGCTTCGCCCAACTGAAAATAAGCTCCATAGCGACCAACCAAGCAATAAATTTTTTGCTTCGTCTTAGGATCAACTCCAATCGGAGTTGGGCCATCAGCTTGATTTTTGAGTAACTCTTTAATTTGTTCCGGATCAAGATCGGCCGGAGCAATATCTTCTGGAATAGAGGCATGCACTTCATCTTTACCAGTGCCTTCCA
>CANFNN010000242.1 GCA_947448095.1 Bacteriovoracaceae bacterium
AAGGGAGTTTCCCCTTCTTTAAGAACTTGCAGAGCAATTTCCACATTTTTTGCCCGAAGTTTTCTCGCACTCGGGGCCATATCGGGACAAAAGATTTTGGCCACTCCGCTCATATAATAATAAGTAAAAGAAAACTCACCTTGTTTAAAAAGGGCATTAAGCCACCTTTCATCTTTGAGGTGAAAATCAGTTGTGACTTTTTTTAGGTAGGGATAGATAAATTCTTTTTTTCCAATTGAGAGATATTTGGGTTTATCTTGTCGATTCACTACGACTCTTGCCACGTCCATTCGCTCAAGAGCATCTTCGCCGTCAACGCCTCCCACTTCATTGAGAAGGATGGTTTCGATAACAAAAATTGATCTGGTAAGTTCGGGTTGGTTAAGCCAGTGCTGATAAACTTCGGCTTGTTTGGTGTAAACAAACTTTTTTAACTGATCAGTCGCTTTATTGTGCTCTTTGATCAATTCTCGATTAGGAGTGGTTTTAACCCCAGCTACGACGGTTGATTTTTGATTCTCTGGGCGAGCGAGAGACTGATAAAAACGAAGAGTTCTGGCCGTTCGCTCCTGCCACTCACCCAGTCGGTCCAGAATTTTATTTTTTCCGCGCTCCAATTCTTTATCGATTTTACCCAGGATAAATTCCAGATCATAGCGAGCATCTTCTGTTAGATAGAAGCCGAACTCATGCAACTCAAAGTGAAGCGTATCAATCGTGGTCCGCAAATAAATATCTGAGCCCGTATGATCAGGATTATAGGCCCCATCTTCAAGAATCTTTCGATAGAGAAAGGAGTAATTCGCAATTTTAACCGACGCTGCATCCTCTTTTTCACGAAAATCATCAAAGGCCTTGCGGTTTTTGAGATGATCCACCGGATAGCGATAATTTGATAAAAAAGATACTTTTTTGATGAGGGATTCATAGGCGCTAGAGAGTTTTCCCTGAAGTCTTAATGATTCTTTTCTTGACGAGACTTTGACCGCTTCATTGGTCGAGAGCTCACTTTTTTTCAGCTGTAAAAGTCTCGACAAAATTGAGCGAATGTCTTGAGTCAAAGCCTGAGAGGGGAATTTATTTTTTTTTACATAAGTCTGCTGTTTATGAATCCAGGCGAGTTTTTTTTCAAACTCCGGAATAAGCATTTTAATGGATTCCACATCCACATCATCTTCTAATTCAGGAATCCAATAGCCTTGACCACGGTAAGCTTTGAGGTAGCCTTCAAATAAGCTTTCTGCCTTGGGTACGCAAATTCGTTCACGAAATTTATGAAAAGACTCCATATAGGTCGCTACATGGGTCGACATGTCTCCCTGCCAATTCACAGACGGGGAAGCACAAGAAGAAAGCGAAAAAATCATCGCTAAAAAATAAGCGCTCTTAAGCCTTAAGTTCTTGAACAAAGCTCGACTCCCATAAACCAAGGCAGGTGCGATTACTTAAAATCAAAAGAACGGCATCCGGCTCTGAAAAAGCATCAATTGCTTTTCTCAGATCATCTAGTTTATTTACACAAACAGCTTGGCTGCCTTTTTGAGTAATTTCTTTTGCGAGTTGATCACTATCAAGATCTTTTCCTGAAAGGGCCGTAGTCGCGATTTCAGCCTTCGCAATAATTACTTTTTCTGATGAGGCCAAAGAATCTCGGAATTCATTTTGAAAAATAGAGCTTCGGGCGGTAGCCGAAATAGGCTCAAAGACTGTGATGATTTTTTTATTTTTAAATTGAGCGCGGATCGCTTGAAGAGTCACGGTGATAGCACGAGGATGGTGAGCAAAGTCATCAATCACAATCATGCCCTTATATTTTCCACGAACTTCTTGGCGTCTTTTAACCATGCCGATCTTAGCAGTGGCATTTTGCAACTCTTGAACCTTAAAACCTTCATTAAGAAGAAAAATTAAACAGCTCGTAAGATTGAGAACGTTGTGTTGACCAATGACTGAGGACTTGAAAGGGATTTTTTCACCTTTCCATTTAAGACTAAAAGTCGAGCCTGTTTCAAATGTCTCAACCTCAAAAGGCCCAATCTCAGACTTGTCACCATATAAGAACCATTTCTGGTCAGCATTTTTTCCAAAATACTCTTTATAAAGTTTCATGGCCGAAGGGTATTCCTGATTAAAAATCAAAGTCTTCATCTTAGGAATGACATCTCTGAATTCATCTTCAATTTTTTCCACTGAAGCAAAAATATCTGCGTGATCAAATTCTAAAGAGGTCAAAATTAAATGTTTCATTTCATATAATCGAAATTTTGAGATTTTATGAAAATAAGCCGAATCATATTCATCTGATTCAATCGCAAAGTACTTATCACCCAGCTCTGAGGGATTACGGCCTTCAATAATTCCACCAATAAGGTTACCTGGATTCTGATTTAGCTTTTCTAAAAGCTGAGTCATAAAATAAGTGGTGGTGGTTTTCCCGTGAGTTCCGGCAATCCCAACCACATTTTTATCTTTTAAGACCAATGAACCTAAGGCAGAAGGAAACGAGGTAAAGGGTACTCCCACTTTTTCAATCATGCGGGCGGCTTCGGCTTTGCCTGAAACAGAATTTCCAACAACGATGAGGTCATATTGTTTTAAAAACTCAGGAGTAACCTGATCGAGCTTGAATAAAGGAATACCAGTGGTTTCAAGAAACGTACTCATCGGAGGATAAAAAGCTGAATCAGCGCCTTCCACCTGAAAGCCAGCCTGTTTAATCAGCACCGCTGCTGGACCCATGCCAGCGCCGCAAATGCGATAGAAGAAAACTTTTTTAATTTGTGAGCGACGAGCAATCAGATCGTCTTGAGAAATAAGATAAGTGAGATCCATGAAAATCCTTGTTCAGTAGAATTGATATTATACCAAACCCCAATTTATCTAGCGATAAAATAAGGGTAACCGACTAGTCCAGTATACTTAAGCCACTTTTTTAGTCAGCCCAGCAAGTCCGTAAATTTTCTTTTCGAAAATAAAATGAAGGACAAATGTGAAACCAACTAGGGATAAGACTGTGGCCAGGACTCCAAGGGTAGGGCCCAATGGTGGTAAATAAGTTAAAAAAAGTTCCAAAATCGGAATGTGGCACAAATAGAGACTAAATGATCTTTCGCCGATCCATATCAGAAAGGGGTTTGAGAGAAATCGAGAAGCCCAAGATTGCGAGCCTCGAAACGATAGAATGAGTATTGAAAAGATCCAAGCCATATGCGGCATTAGGGATTCATCACCTACCACCCAGACTAAGGCCACCAATGAAGCAAGCTGAAATACAGGGCGTATATAGGGTAAGTCAAAAATCTTGAAACGAGGAATCTGCGATATAATTATTCCCAAAATGAAAAATCTCGAATCCTCTGTAAGTAGTAACAAATTATAAATGTTCTCATTTAAATAAGTGGGCGCGATGAATGTGAATACCATTAGGAAAACTGCCAAAATAAAATCTCTATGCTTAAATGTCCTAATTTTTTTCCTAAAAATTAGAACTATCCCAAAGACCAAATAAAGAAACCATTCCGAACTTAGAGTCCAAGAAGGATAATTCCAGCTTTGCCATAAAAATGGAACCCAGTTTTGAATCAGTAAAAGATTAAAGCCTAGAGAGTCGAGGCCAAAGCGGTTGACATCAAAACGGCCATTCAGGGAATTTCTTATGAAGTACAAAGCGAGAAGAAAAAGATGCAAAGGAAAAATGCGAAAAATTCTTTTTGTAAAATATAAGCTTATATTTATCGGTTGATAATAATATTTTCCAGCTAAGACATAACCACTTATCAAATAAAAAAAATTAATCCAAAGATGCCCGTTTCCAATGACTGACCAATTATGAAGAATTTTAAAAGGGGCGAGAATAGGATAATCAAAAACAGTAGGCGCATCGGAGTAGTGAAATAAGACAATGAGGATGCAAAACAATCCTCTCAACCCAGTTAAATATCTCTCTTGTTTTAGCATCATCTTCTATTTTCTATGCTTTCCAAACTTCTTCCCCCACTGCTCGGCGCAGATCATTCAGACCTTGTTTATCATACCAGTGAATTTTTGTAGCATTGGAGAGAATCACATGACCCAGCATTCGCTCAGGATCAATCCAGATTGAGGTCCCGGTAAAACCCAAGTGGCCAAAAGTGAATCGCCCACAGCCTGCACCTGCTAGAGTTGAGTCTGGATTTTCTACCCGGTCCCAACCATAAAGAAAGCGGTTGGTATTTTTTTGGGACTCAGCTTTCACTTTTTCAATAAAGCCTGTTTTATTTTGATAGTTGATTAGAGTTCGGCATAATCCATCGACGGTAGAAAATAGGCCTGCATGCGAGCAAAAATCATGAATCACCCAAGCATTAGGATCATGGACTTGACCAAAATTAGGCAGCGAATTTTTAAATCCATACTGAGGGGTCGGAAAATAATCCGGCAGATCAAGCCAGTTGAGTGTCTCTTTATCCCAAACCTCGGAGCAGAGTTTTTTTTGATCAACGCCCATCTTTTTTAGATTCAACATGACCCGAAGAGCAGAAAAATCTGAATAAAGTGTGGCACTCTCCTGAACTGGATAACTTAAAATCTGCTCTCTCCAACCATTGTGTGGAAGTAATCCCCAAGCAGGCAATCCACCTTGGTGATTCAAACAAAGTAAGGTCTCCTTATCAAAGGCTTCAGGCCTTAAAAAGTAAGACAGGGAATTCGTCAG
>CANFNN010000243.1 GCA_947448095.1 Bacteriovoracaceae bacterium
CCGTTATGTGCAGTTTGATGATTTTAAACTTTTAGCACGTAAATCATCAGCTTCTCCAGCCACTGGATACGCCAGTGTTCATGCAGCCGAGCAAGCAAAAATTATTAATGGCGCGTTTGCCGAAAAAATTGAATCAGTTTAAGTTGATAAAGAAAGGATAAGTTATGGTTGATGTAAAAGTTCCAAGTGTTGGTGAGTCCATTTCAGAAGTGACGATTGCTAGTTGGCTTAAAAAAGATGGCGATATCGTCAAGCTTGATGAGGCAATATGCTCGATTGAATCAGATAAAGCGACGCTTGAAATATCTGCTCCCAAGGCCGGTAAGTTAAAAGTACTGGTTAAAGAAGGGGAGACTGTTGCAATTGGATTCAAGATTGCTGAGGTTGATGAGACTGCTTCTGCCGGTGCTTCAGCTCCTGCGGTGGCCTCAGCGACTAAAGCTGCTGAACCAGCACCCTCTCAAGTTTCTGCGGATAAAAATTTCCCCTCTCCAGCAGCTGCAAAAATTCTTGCCGAAAAAGGCATAGAGTCCGCAGGTGTTCAAGGCTCGGGAAAAGATGGAAGAATCACTAAAGCTGATGCTATGAGTGCTAGCTCCGCACCTGCTCCAATTGCTTCAGATCTTAAATCTCTGGCCCAGCAAACGATTGCCTCTTCTTTTTCTCGTGAAATTCGTCGTGAAAAAATGTCGGGTCTTCGTAAAACAATTGCTTCTCGCTTAGTTACGGCTAAAAACACTACGGCCATGCTCACAACTTTTAATGAAGTTGATATGAGTGCTGTTATGGATATACGTAAAAAACATAAAGACGCTTTTAAAGAAAAACACGGCGTAGGCCTTGGCTTTATGAGCTTTTTCACAAAAGCTTGCACGACTGCACTCAAACAATTTCCTGCCGTGAACGGTATGATTGATGGGACGGATCTTGTTTACCATAATTACGCTGACGTGGGTGTTGCAGTTTCTACCCCTAGAGGATTAGTGGTCCCTGTTATTCGTAATGCCGAGTCTATGGGCCTAGCGCAAATTGAACTTAAAATTATTGAACTTGCGACACGCGCGCGTGACGGAAAGCTTTCTATTGATGAAATGCAAAATGGAACTTTTACTATCACGAATGGTGGAACTTTCGGATCTATGCTTTCCACTCCTATTATCAATATTCCGCAATCAGCTATTTTGGGGATGCATAATATTGTTGATCGTCCAGTTGCAGTGAACGGCCAAGTAGTGATTCGGCCAATTATGTACCTGGCACTTTCTTATGATCACCGAATCATTGATGGTCGTGAATCGGTCTCTTTTCTTAAAGCTGTGAAGGAAATGCTTGAAGATCCTTCACGTTTACTACTTGATCTTTAATTAGGAAATTTTATGGAACAGTTTGATCTTATTGTTATCGGTTCAGGTCCTGGTGGATATATTGCTGCGATTCGTGCTTCCCAGTTAAAAATGAAAGTTGCTATTATCGAGCGCTACAAAACCTTGGGTGGAACTTGCGGTAATGTTGGTTGTATCCCCTCAAAAACTTGGCTTGATTCATCTGAGCGATATTTTGAAACAATTCATTCCCATGATGTTCACGGTATTGAAGTTAAGGACGTTAAACTTAATGTAAAAAAAATGAGTGAACGAGTCGCAAAAGTAGTCAGTGAACTTGCCGGTGGTGTGGCTTTTTTAATGAAAAAGAACAAGATCACAGTCTTTGAAGGCCATGGTTCTTTTAAAGATAAAAATACCATCACCATTAAAGGTGAGAAGGGCTCTCAGGACATTCAGGGCAAAAATATTATTATTGCCACGGGATCCAAGCCTTCATCTCTTCCTGGTGTGGTGATTGATAAAGAGCGCATTATTACTTCTACTGAGGCCCTGAAGCTTGAAGTTGTTCCCCAGCATTTAGTTGTTATTGGTGGGGGAGTCATTGGACTTGAGTTAGGTTCTGTCTTTAAGCGCTTGGGATCTAAAGTTTCAGTTATTGAATACGCAGACTCAATTATCGCTACGATGGATTTGGATCTTGGTAAAGAACTCCAAAAAGTTCTTAAAAAAGATGGAGTTGAATTTTACCTCGGCCACGGCGTGACTTCAGTTGTGCGCACTAAAAATGAAGTGGCAGTTAAAGCAAAAAATAAAACCTCTAATGAAGAAATTGAAATAAAGGGTGACTACGTTTTAGTTGCCGTTGGACGCCGTCCCTATACGGATAGCTTAGGTCTTGAAAATGCTGGCCTAAAAGTCGATGAGCGCGGAAGAATTCCGGTTAATGATCACCTTCAAACTTCTGTTGCAAACATCTATGCGATTGGAGATGTAGTGAAGGGTGCTATGCTCGCACATAAAGCGGAAGAAGAAGGGACTTTTGTCGCTGAATTCATTGCCGGACAAAAACCACATATCAACTATAACCTTATTCCCGGTGTTGTTTATACTTGGCCTGAAGTTTCTTGCGTTGGTGCGACTGAGCAGGAACTCAAGCAAAAAGGTGTTCAGTATAAAGTCGGGAAATTTCCCTTTGTGGCTTCGGGCAGAGCGAAAGCTTCTAACGAAAAAGATGGATTTGTAAAAGTTTTGGCCGACAAAGCAACTGATGAAATACTTGGTGTTCACATGATTGGCCCTCGTACGGCCGACTTGATTGCTGAGGCAGTCTTGGCGATGGAGTTTCGAGCATCCGCCGAAGATGTCGGGCGCACATCTCATGCTCACCCCACTTACGCAGAAGCATTTAAAGAAGCTTGTCTAATTGCAACAGATAATCGAGCGCTAAATCTCTAGGTCATGATGATCTAGAGACTTTTTTCAGTCCCATGAAGATAATTCTTGGGATTTAAAAAGTGAATTTCCTTTTCACTCATTTTGCGGGGGGATTCGACGTCATTTTCTCTGTCATTAATGGTTGTTTTTTCTCTCGCATGGACTAGTTCCATGTCTTTTTTTTGATACTGCACATACTGAGTTGCTATCACTGTACCTTTTTCAACGTAAACGCTACTTTGGTCAGTTAGAAGATTCCGAGTCACGGTAAATTTCGAGCCAACAGTTTCAAAAGTTGCTCCAGCGCTTTGTACAATTACTTTTTCAAGCAGTTTTTCCTTCCGATCTTGCTCTAGCAATACTTTCATTGATCCTGTGAGAAGAAAAATTGTCAGTTCTTTTGTTTCTGGATTGAACTCTAGGGATATTTTAGATTTAGGATTAAGCCTTAACCAGCTTCCATCAAATAAGTGTACGTTAAAATAGGCGTCATCGTGTGTCAGATAGGAGCCATCAGTTTGCAACTGATCTTTTTCTTTAACGTTGATGATTGTTTTTTCTTTTATAAAGTCTAGATAAGTAATCTCACCTTCAAGATGAGTGATAACTCCTAGCTGGTGTGTTGCAGCTATGAGCTTTGGGGCCCAAAGTATCATTGAGGTTACTAGGCAGCAGATTGCATTTCGGGTAATTGTTTTTGTTCTATCCATGCTTTAATTTTATCTGCATCATCCACAAAGTAAAATCCGAATTTTTTTCCACTTACAGTTGTAAAGTACATGGTCGCAAATGGTTGACCCACATCAGAAACTTCAATTTTGATTATTTCTTCATAGTGATAGGTGCGCTCATAGTTTAACCATTTGATTGAAACCGTAAGCTTTTCATCCTGAAACGTTACCACGTGAGTCAAATCGTAGGTTGCAAAGCCTGCAATCATTTGGATTAAGCAGGCACCAAGAAAGAACAGGCCATTGACTGCGAATCCCTCAGGACCAAACTTCATGATGAAATAACATTGTATGGCATAGGCACAAACAATGAAGGGTACAACCTTAACCATGTGGTCTAAATGTTTTTCTCTTGTGAGGCAGAATTCATGTTTATTCACTTTGTGCGCCTTGGTTAAAAACTTGTCGGGATATTGTGAAAAATATTTAAACCCTCTAAAACCTGATTAAAATGCTTTACGTCCTTTTGTTGCATAAGTTTCAAGGCTTTCCCTTTGTCTGTTTCCCCCAAGAGCGTTAGAATAAGCTATTAATTTTTCACCCACAGGGGAGTTCATAGTGACAGACAAAAGACTAGATTCTTTTAAAACCCGCCAGACCCTTAAAGTCGGTAACAAATCTTATGATTATTTTTCACTCAAAGTGGCCCAGGCAGCTGGTGTAGGGGATGTTGAAAATCTTCCTTATTCACTAAAAGTGTTAATGGAAAACTTACTTCGAAATGAAGATGGTTTTACTGTTTATAGCGATGACATCAAGGCCATGGGAGAGTGGACTAAAAATAAAAAATCCACTCGCGAAATTAATTACTACCCAGCGCGCGTTCTGATGCAGGATTTTACAGGTGTTCCAGCAGTAGTTGATTTGGCTGCGATGAGAGATGCCATGAAGGCCGTTGGTGGAGATCCGCAAAAAATTAATCCACTTGTTCCTGTTGATCTGGTTATTGATCACTCTTTAATTGTTGATTACTTTGGTGACAAAGATGCTTTCGAAAAAAATAAAAAACTAGAATATGAAAGAAATGCTGAACGATACAACTTCCTTAAATGGGGTCAAAAAGCATTTAAAAACTTTAGAGTTGTTCCTCCGGGAACAGGTATTTGCCACCAAGTTAACCTTGAATATCTA
>CANFNN010000244.1 GCA_947448095.1 Bacteriovoracaceae bacterium
GAGAGTAGCGAGTATTCCTTGGACCTTGGCGGGATTGTCTGTTTTGTTGATTATGGTGCCTGGCGTATTCTTGCTGATCGTTCATTTCTCCGTTATCAAATTTAGCACGATCCTCGGCACTCCCTATAAGGTCATTGGCGTGGGAAATTTCTTTAAACTTGGCCTCGGCATTTTTGTTTCCCGGATTTAAATCAGGATGATTTTTTTTGGCAAGATGACGAAAAGCTTTCTTGATTTCATCTTGCGAAGAAGTTTTTGAGACTCCAAGAACATCATAGGGGTTCAACATCTTGTTTATTCTTTCTTTGAGATTAATTTTATTAATTTAGTTTTACACGAAAAAGAGAACAGAAGTAGACCTGAGCTTAGAGAATTAGCTGATATCAATCATATTTGCGAGCCTAGACCCGATGACAAATTTGTGGATCTATTTTTTCAGAAGCAATCTGCCTGCCTCAGGTCCAAAGACTGGAGAAAAAGTGTTCTGCATAATTTTTTTAGTGATGCGATCAGTTCCATAAGTCATGATGATACCGACAAGTTCTGGCCTAGCCGTTTTATACGCGCGACAAACCAATGCCCCACCGGAATCGCCTTCTCTCACAGAAGTATTCGCCTCAAAAGCACTACCTGATTTATAAGTCATCACTAATTGAGCGGGCAGACCAGTTGAATTGCTTAGCATTCGCAGGTCCATGGTATTATCGATTTTAAAGCGTCTTACATTTTTTGCTGGATAGTCCCCTCTGAGAGACACAACTTCACAATCGACCGTACTCTTAATCTTTGGTCCATCAAAATACATAGCAGGATATTCCGTAGGGACAACCCAGTCGGCATTAATTTGTGGAGAAAACTCTAACAAGGAAATGTCTTCGCCCACAACTCCCTTGGCGGCTTCAGGGGATCTTTTCAGATTACTAAAGTCCATAAATTCCTCTCCCCCACAGGTGGCGAGGATGATGCCTGATTGAATGGTCTTTTTTCCCTCAGGAAAGCAGTGAGAAGCAGAGAGAAGTCTCCCCTTTCCAATATGAACAGCATTACAAAGTGAGCTTGAACCACTGGGAGAACTGATGGACAGTTGGCATATGAAGGCTGGCGTCTGGGCCCAGGCCAATGAACCAAACTGGAAGAATAAGAGTGAAGAAGCCCAGATTAATTTTTTCATATACTTGATGAAGCAATTCGGGTGCCAATCATAGCTCGGTTTAGCCCTCAAATAGCCCTCAAGTCTGTAAATTCTTTAGACAGAAAGCTCATCTCTTTTACACACTCTGTGAATCATTTCATCGCCAATTATGTCTTTGTTGTAGTCTTTGGCCCTATGAAAACACTTAAGCTCGCTTTCTTTGCCCTGGCCCTCACTTCGCTGCAAGCCCAAGCAGTCGATAGCTATGCCCCGTCTTTTGAGGATACTGAGGAATTCCTCACTCCTCAAAGTCTGCCGGCCTTAAGCCCTTTAGAAACCTGGTCGTATAAGTTTGAATTGATTAATGCGGATGGAACTACTTCTGTCCTTAACTCACTAGATACCAATGTTCTCCTTAAGCCAGCATCAACCATGAAACTCTTTACGGGATGGTGGGCGTTTCAAAATAGCAACCGCAGCGACGCTTACCTTTCAAAAATGCTTCATGAGAGTGTTAACTCCATGGCTGAAAATACTCTTCAAAGAATGGGTGGCGTATTGGCGATGGAAGATTATTACATCGAAAATGGTTTAACTTTGGACGAGACCAATTTCATTGCAGTGGATGGTTCAGGACTGAGCTATGACAATAAAACGAATTGTGAAACAGAAATTGGATTACTCAAAATCATTAAGGCCGATAAAAAATATGACCGCTTTAAAAAGCTTCTCGCTCAACCCAATAAAACTGGCACACTTCAAAAACGACTGACATCTTTGGCAGGTAAAGTCTTTGCTAAAACTGGAACACTTAATAGCACGGCTTCTCTCAGTGGGTTCCTTGAAACGAAAAAAGGAACAGTTGTTTTTTGTGTTTTGAGTGACTACCTCAACACAAGCGTCGCGACAGCACGTAAAAAAATCGATGCGATGGTTAAGAAAAACTATTTATCAGTGAAATAACCCACTTTTTTTATCCTAGCCTTTCTCAAGTCGAAGTGAAATCATAACTCACGAAACGACACCAAATGAGGAAGGCATGATCAGTAAAAAAGCTCGAGAGATTTCTCAAGATCCCAAATATTTAAAGTTCGTCAAAACGAGATCCCGCTTCAGCTGGGCCTTGACCTTCGTGATGATGGTCCTTTATTTTGGCTATATCTACCTCGTCGCCTTCAATAAAGAATTTCTAGCGCGCCCCATTGGGAGCGGAGTCACCACTCTCAGTATTCCTATTGGTCTGGGCATGATCATTTTCACTGTGCTTTTAACCGGCCTCTATGTTCGGCGAGCAAATTCGGAGTTCGATCAATTGACCCTCGAAATTCTTAAGGATCACAAATGAGCTTATTCTTTTTTCTCGCTTCATTTATTACTCAAGCCTATGCTGCGGGAGCCGACTTGGGTCAATTAGAAAAACAACCCATCAATTGGACCGCTATTTCTATGTTTGGTGTCTTTGTGGTGGGAACACTTTGGATCACAAAGTGGGCAGCAGGCCGAACTAAATCCGCGGCAGATTTTTATACTGGAGGCGGTGGGATCACGGGATTTCAAAATGGACTGGCGATTGCGGGAGACTTCATGTCAGCTGCTTCGTTTTTGGGAATCTCAGCCGCAGTGATGGTAAGTGGTTATGATGGACTCATCTATTCCATTGGCTTTTTAGTGGGCTGGCCGATTTTGACTTTCCTTATGGCCGAGCGATTAAGAAATCTCGGAAAATATACTTTTGCAGATGTTGCGGCTTACCGCTTTCAACAAGCGCCCATTCGGGTTTTTGCGGCTTCTGGAACGCTCGCAGTGGTGGCGTTTTATTTAATTGCTCAAATGGTGGGCGCGGGTCAACTCATCAAGCTCCTGTTCGGTCTAGAGTACTGGGTAGCGGTAGTGATCGTCGGACTCCTCATGATGGTCTACGTTCTCTTTGGTGGAATGACGGCAACGACTTGGGTGCAAATCATTAAGGCCTGTCTACTTTTAGCGGGCGCCACATTCATGGCCTTCATGGTGCTCTATCAATATGGATTTTCCCCTGAAGCACTTTTTGCTGATGCTGTAAGAATAAAAAATGAAACAACTGGAAACGGGCAATCCATCATGGCCCCCGGAAACTTTGTCAAAGACCCCATCTCCACTATCTCATTTGGAATGGCTTTGATGTTTGGTACAGCTGGTCTTCCTCACATCCTCATGCGATTTTTCACCGTTCCTGATGCTAAAGAGGCGAGAAAATCAGTCTTTTGGGCCACCACGTGGATAGGCTATTTCTATATCCTGACTTTTGTCATTGGCTTTGGAGCGATTGTTTTAGTTTCCAATAATCCGCAGTTCCTAGATGCTGAAGGCGTATTAATTGGCGGCGGAAATATGGCGGCGATACATTTAGCCTCGGCCGTTGGCGGCGATATCTTTCTTGGTTTTATTTCCTCAGTCGCCTTTGCCACAATTTTAGCGGTGGTAGCAGGTCTCACTCTTTCGGGGGCCTCAGCTGTGTCTCATGACCTTTATGCGACCGTCTTTAAAAAGGGTCAGGCAGATTCGGCCTCGGAGTTAAAAGTATCGCGCTGGACCACGATTGGTTTAGGTGTCGTAGCGGTATTACTTGGAATTGTGTTTGAAAAACAAAATATCGCCTTTATGGTTTCACTCGCCTTCGCCGTTGCTGCCTCAGCGAATTTCCCTGTTCTTTTTATGTCAGTGCTCTGGAAAAACTGTACGACTAAAGGAGCTTTTTATGGTGGTTTTGCTGGGCTCATTACAGCTGTGGTATTAACCATTGCCTCTCCCACTGTATGGGAAGCGGCCTTGGGTCATGCACCTGGAACAGCGCTTTTTCCTTATAGTTCTCCGGCCATTTTCTCGATGCCGATTGCGTTCATTACGATATGGCTCGTCTCAATTCTGGATAAGAGTCATCAAGCTGAAAAAGATCGTGCAGGATATTTGGCGCAGTCCGTGCGCTCAGAAACGGGAATTGGAGCAGATGGAGTTTCAGGGCATTAATTAGCGAGGCACTTGATGGGAGAATTTTTCTTAATATAATTCTCCATCTCTTCCCAGTAATACTTGCCGGTCATTTTAAGCTCAGGAAAAATCTTCTGGGCTTTTTTCGGAAGCGTGATTCGTACGGCGTTACCTATTTCTGAAGGAATCGCCAAAGTATATTTTTGGTTCTTATCAATTTTCTTGCCATGAATTTTCAGATTAAAAATATAATTAAAACCACCAATATACGGAATATTATCCAGCCCAACAGAATGATATTTTAGCCCGTAAAAACTAATGCCAACCTGACTTTTTAAAGCAGCAATCGCACGCAAAAGAATTTTTAAATTTTTCCCATTCATTTCAAAAGTCGCAAGCTCCCAGCCATGTTGCCCAAAGGTACTTACGTGAGGAAAGTTATCTAAAATATTTCCAAACGTAATTACTCCCGGATTAATCGTCATCCCTTCAAAAAAAGC
>CANFNN010000245.1 GCA_947448095.1 Bacteriovoracaceae bacterium
AGATAGTTTTTCTATTTGTCGGTTGTGAATGAGGCCCAAATATTTCTTCTTCAAATTAAAGATGGTATCCATCGCCTCAAGATAGTTGGTCTTGAGATCTCTAAAGCACAGCTGCTTACTTTCCTTCGGTAGCACCTTTCCACTAGCATCGGCCGTTTCACCAGAACAGAAGAGTTTCTCCTCCTCCATGCTATTTTCAATGCTTTTAACCAGCAGGTTGAACTTCTCTTCGTAGGCGGGACTGTCTTCAACTTCTAATTTATTGAGTTTTTCAATTAGATCAGGGATCTTGCTTCTGGAGCTATCACCAATTTTAAAGCCAAGAAAATCGGCCTGAGCTTGAAGTGATAGGAATAGGCTTAGAGCTAAAATAAATCGAACCATGATTGACCAAGAGTTAAAGGTTTAAGCAGAGTTTCACACTCCAGAACAAAACGACTTAAAGGGAATCCAACCACATTTGCATAGTCTCCTTCGACTTTTGAAATGAAGGTTAAAGAAGGACCCTGAATACCATAAGCACCGGCCTTATCAAGAGAATCTTTAGTCGCTAGGTATCGATCCATTAATTCAGGCGTAATCATATTAAAGGTTACTTTTGATTCTTCTACAAATGAATTTGAAAGGAGCGTATTGGCGTGCCTTAAATTAAGCGTCACAGCAGTAAAAACCGAGTGAGTTTTTCCGGATAATTCGCTGAGAAAAATTCTGGCTTCAGCTTCATTTGCCGGTTTTCCATAAATTCTATTTCCCATACTAACGATAGTGTCTGCAGAGATGACCAGGCAATTATCTGCTCTTTCTTTAAATACGGCTTCGCCCTTCATTTGTGCAATATGTTTAGAAAAATTCACAGGATCAGTGAAGTGGGACTCTTCAGGAATATTTTTGATCACAATCTCAAAGGGCAATTGCAAATGACCAAGAAGTTCTTTTCTGCGAGGAGAGGCACTGGCGAGTATGAGTTTTAATTTATTTTTTACCATGTCGAAGTATCCAAATGTAATACTGAAGATCATTCATTTCTCGAACTTGCATATGCTTGTTCGTATAGCGCTGTTTGAGATCTTTTAAATAATAGTTTAACGTGGCCTGATAGTGCCCGTCGCCCATTTCTTTTATCGCGACTTCACCATTGTCTTCAAGCTTTTTCAATAAATTATCCATCGACTTTAAATTCGTTGTTTCCATCCTACGAGTATATTCTGCCAAAAAATCAAATCGCCGACTCAGCTCGCTTCCCCAGATTGAATACCCATGCTTGATAGCTAAGTCTTTAGGGGTTTCCAAACTTTTGACGACTGGAATCGTATATTTTTCTAACCAAAGTTCTCGCGCAAGCTCCAAAGTTTTGATTCGGCGGGTGAGAAGTTCAGTTATCTCCAGTGCTCCAGTAATAGATTCTACTTTCGCATGAGTTCGCCCGTTAATATCAATTTCATACCAAGCTTCTTCAGAAATCGGCAACGTTTCGCTCGAAGTGTATCCTCGCAATTGCACTGAGAGTTCATGACCTTCCAGAGAATTTCTTTTTTTAAAATGAGACTTACCACCCGGATAGTGAAAAAAATCAAATGAAGCAAGCTTCCCTACTAAACTTCCGTTAGGCGCAACTACCAAGACTCTTGCCACTGGAGTTTGTGAAGCATTATTTTTAACCCGTAGCTCATTCATTTTTTTGATTTGATCCGTGATGACTGTTTCTTCAAGCTTCATTGTCTCCTGAGAGCGAGCAAAATCTGATTGTCTTTGAAACAATAGCCTTTCAAACCATCCCTGATTTGCCTCTCTCACTAAGAGCGGCAAACTTATAGCATCAGTCTCAGGCGACAATTCAAGCGGAAACTCTTTTGAATCTCGAGGGTGCCAATAGAGATGACCCTGATGCAGGCGAACGAGATGAAAAACTTCTGATTTAGACCAATTGATTTCCTGAAACGAGACAGCACTAGATGGCCCAATTCTGACCAAAGTTCCATCCATGAGATAGATCCATGCCACTGTATCAGCTTCAGTTCTAAATTCATCTCCCTCATTAATTCTAGAAAGGTGTTGAACTGAAGACTTCATCACTCCGCGGTAAACTTCACACTTGCCTCGGCACTGGAGGACTTTTCCTACGTGCTCAAGTTGACGATCATCACGCAGACGCAATTTCCAATCCGGGGACTTATCTTTCAAGCTTCGATCAACTAACCACTTATCAATACTTAGCCAGTCCTCTGGATCCTGTGTGTCCCAAGGAATCAATGAGTGCCCCTGACCTTTCAGTGGCTCAACATCAACCTCGACTTCTTTTTCAGTCACATTCCATCCCACCTTTTCGTGAAGGTCTCTTGGGGAGAATCTCTGTGGCCCTTTAATTTCAGGCAGCACCTCGAGTTCTATATCCTGGAAGTCATCAACCCCTTTAGTCTGAACCTCTAAATCAAGAAAATCATCCACTGACTCAACCTGAGAGCAGACCGTAAAGGAGAGCGAAAATAGACTCACAGCAAAAGCCGACCAAATCAGTTTTTTCATTTGATAATTCCTATGCTTTTCTCTTCGGAAAATGGCCCTAAAAATTTACGACATTGGTTGTTTCTGCTAGAGTGAAGGCTTATTTTACCTATTCGACTGGAGTTTCCCCGCATGGAACCACGTGAAGCCACCCCTCTTTCAGAAAGTTTCTCCTTTGTAGAAGCGGAAAGAAAGATCTTAGAGCTCTGGAACAAAAACCAAATCTTCCAAAAGACGCTTGAGAAAACAAAGTCTGGTAAGAATTATATTTTCTACGATGGTCCCCCTTTTGCAACTGGTCTTCCCCATCATGGGCATATTGTGGCCTCAACTTTAAAAGATGTTGTTCCAAGATATTTCACGATGAAAGGCTTTTATGTTGACCGCCGCTTTGGTTGGGACTGTCATGGTCTTCCAATTGAGCAGGAGATTGATAAAAAATTCGGCATGTCTGCTTCGGATTTTGTCGCTGCCAATGGAGTAAAGAAATACAACGACGAGTGCCGCGGTATCGTTGACCGCTACGTGAATGAATGGGAAAAAACCATCAGTCGTCTAGGCCGATGGGTTGATTTTAAAAATGATTATAAAACCATGGATATTAATTTCATGGAATCAGTCTGGTGGGTCTTTAAGGCGATTTGGGATAAAGGGCTTATTTACCAAGGTAACAAAATCGTTCCTTACTCTCCAGCTCTTCAGACCGCTCTTTCAAACTTTGAGGCAGGTCAAAACTACCAAGACGTTCAAGACCCAGCGATCACGATTCTTTTTAGAACAAAAAAAGATGCTAATACCTATTTTGCTGCCTGGACGACCACTCCTTGGACTCTACCAGCGAATCTTGCACTTTGCGTGCATCCTGAAATCGAGTACGTCAAAGTTAAAGATCTTGAAAAAAATATTTTCATCATCATGGCAAAAGCTCGTCTTGAATCTTACAAAAAGAATTTCAAATACGAAGAAATCGAAACTTTCCCTGGTAGTAAATTAAAAGGTGAAAGATACGAACCACTTTTTCCTTATTTTAATAAGCTTGAAAAAGATGGCTACTTCGTAATGCTCAATGATGAGTACGTCACAACCACTGACGGGACAGGAATCGTTCATCAGGCCCCAGGCTTTGGGGAAGACGATAACCGGGTCATGAAAGCTGCTGGCTTCACCGAAGTGGTAGTTCCGCTTGATATCTCGGCTCGCTTTACTGCTGAAGTCACTGACTTTGCCGGAATGCCAATCAAAGACGCCGATAAAGAGATTATTAAAAACTTAAAAGATCGTGGTCAATTATTTCATCAGTCTACTCTCGTTCACAGCTACCCTATGTGCCCACGAACTGATACCCCACTTATCTACCGAGCGATGCCGCAGTGGTATCTTGCCGTAGAACAAATCAAAGACAAAATGGTTGCGGCCAATCAACAAATTACCTGGGTTCCTGAAACCATTAAAGATGGTCGCTTTGGGAAATGGTTAGAAAATGCTCGCGACTGGGCGATTTCTCGAAGTCGCGTTTGGGGAACTCCTCTTCCGATTTGGATCAATGACAAAACTGGTGCCGCGATTTGTATGGGTTCAATTGCTGATCTCAAAAAATACACCGGTATTGAGGTCAAAGATCTTCACCGTGAATACGTTGATAATCTTGATTTTAAAATTGCGGGAGAAGAAGGAACTTATAAACGAATTCCAGAAGTCTTAGACTGTTGGTTTGAATCAGGCTCTATGCCTTACGCACAACTTCACTACCCTTTTGAAAACCAAGAAATCTTTAAAGCAGGTTTTCCGGCCGAATTTATTGCCGAAGGCCTGGATCAAACGCGCGGTTGGTTTTATACCCTGACTGTTCTTTCGGCGGCCTTATTTGATAAGCCCGCCTTCAAAAATGTAATCGTCAACGGTATGGTTCTTGCTAAAGACGGCAAGAAAATGAGTAAACGTTTAAGAAACTATACCCCACCTGATGAATTGATCGAAACGTTCGGGGCAGATTCTCTGCGCTTATTCCTTATCAACTCTGGTCTCGTCAAGGCCGAGGAGCTTCGCTTCACAGATGAAGGCG
>CANFNN010000246.1 GCA_947448095.1 Bacteriovoracaceae bacterium
ACGGTTCCAACAGCTAGAGGAACTGTGAGAGAAAACTTAAAGGTGTCATCGGTCAGAGTCACTTTTGAAAGAGAACGGTACTGACCGTCTCTCGCAGCATAGGCATGAGCACAAGCTTCAATCGCTCTGAAGTCATTGCCAGTTGCTAGCACGACAGCATCAATGCCGTTCATGATGCCTTTGTTATGAGTAACTGCTCGGCTAGTGTCGATTTCAGCAATTTTGACAGCTGCAGAAAACTTCTCAGCAAAAATGCGGGGACTCATTCCATCAAAATTACCTAAATTGTCGATCGGACACTCAACTGAACATTCTACTAAGCAGTCAGGAGTATAGTTAGACAGGATGCACATGATGATTTGCATCTCTTTTTCAGAAGCTTCAAAAGAATTATCACGACTTAAACTATCTTTAAAAACTAAAGACATCTCTTCAAGAATTGAATTTATGAAGTTTGCACCCATCGCATCGCAAGTATTGAATTCAAGTTTTAACTGGAAATAATTTTCCATTTTCTCAGTCAAATCAAGAAGACTTACAGAAGAAACTCCGCCACCACGGGCTTCCATGTTCTCGGTCAAGTGTTTCACGGATTCAATCAGATATTTTTTGGTTTTATTGAAAAACGAGAACAACTTTTCTTTATCACCCTGCCATAGGAAATGAATTTGCCCAACTTTCGTTGATGAGATCACTTTGGTGGAGAATCCCCCACGCTGATGCCAAAACTTTGCACCCAAAGAAGCAGCAGCGACAACTGAAGACTCTTCAATCACCATAGGCACCGAATAAGTTTTCCCATTAATTAAAAAATTAGGTGCTATCCCAAAAGGCATATCAAAATTAGTTAAAGTATTTTCAGAGAATTCATCTAGGCGCTTTTGTATGTTTAAGTCGTGATGCCAAAAAACAGGCATCTGTTCAACCAATTGCTGAGCTTCTCCATCGAGCTGATTAGAAAGCCAGCTGATTTTTTCTTCCTTTGTCATCTTTGAAAAGCCAGAGACTGCTTTCATTGATTCTCCTTAAGATTTAAAATCTTTTTTGCGACTAACAAGGCTTCTTTCATTTGTAAAAAATGCTCTCGAAGTGTTTCGTAGTTTTTTTGAGCAGGCCCAAGAAAGGTTGAGGCCATTCCTATGACCGAGGGAGCGCTGAGCTTAGTCTTTAATTCGTAACCATCAAGAATGGTCTTCATCCCACCAGAAATAATGAATTCTTTGCCCTTCGTTGGAAGGGCGTTAAGAATCTCGACCATTTCATGTGCCGAATGACCAACATGAATAAATGGCTTTTTAAATTCCGCTTCTTCGGAAGACCTTAAACTTTCGAGTAAAGAAAAGTTTGTTCCTCCAAAAGCTCCTAGTTCAATTCCAGCAATAGGAAGATCTAAAAGGGCCTTAAGGCTTTTCGGACCCATTCCTTGACCCACTTCTTTGATAAGAACAGGATAGGAGACATTCTCAAGAAAAGTTTTAATCGTGTTCAGCGGAGATAATTTAAACTTATCACCCTTAGGCTGAAACCATTCCTGAAGAGGATTCAGATGAATGATGAGTCCATTGGCCTCTAATGAATCCACCATTTCATGCAACAGATGAAACTTATTCGCCTGAAATAGTTCCTCAAGTTGAGCGTAACCAATATTGGCGAAAAGTGGCTGCTTACCTAAATATTTTCTGACCGCAAAATCTGCATGGCGATCCTTACTGTCTAAGAGAGAGCGACATGATCCAAGACCCATGCCTAATTTAAACTCACCACAAAGCTTAGCAAGATTTTGATTAATCAAATGAGATTTTTCAATTCCACCAGTCATGCTGGAAACCCAAAAGGGAAAATTAAATTCAAAACCTAAAAATGTTGATTGCCAGGTTTCATGATCCCCTGGATGAGTAAAAAAAAGTGGTTCATAGTCAAAGCGCATATCCACAGTTTCCACTGATGTAGTAGATTTTGGCGTAAGCGTAATGTGATCCATCTTCCGCTTTGAAACTTCAAAAGAATCAGGTGAATAAGGGGTCTTTGACATGCCCATCATTTACCAAGGATAGCATCAAAAGTCATGGTCTTCCTTGCACTTCATCAATTTATATCTACTTGAAATTACTCATGTTTAAACTAGATCCTGGCCAAACATTACTTCCTTGTAAAATCTGAGTGCTTGGGGCCATAATCGGTTTCATGGATTTCAAAGAACAATTACGTCATTTCGATGCCTTCTTACTTGAGAAAACGCATGCCTATTTCCCTCTCCCGTCACTTTTAAATGAGGCCATACATTACTCACTTTTAAGTGGGGGCAAAAGAATCCGACCACTTTTATGTCTCGGATTTTCTCAGGCTTTTAAGGGTGATCAAAAAATTGCACTCAGGCTTGCGATGGCAGTCGAAATGATTCATGCCTATTCATTAATTCACGACGATCTGCCTGCAATGGATAATGATGACTTTAGACGAGGAGTACCCACTAATCATAAAGTCTTTGGTGAGGCGCAAGCAATTTTGGCCGGAGACTCTCTACTGAATATGGCGCCTGAGTTTCTTATGAAAGAACTGAGAGCGCTGAATGTAGACCCCAATAGGGTCCTCGATATTGTCACTCTACTACTTGAATCAAGTGGACACTTAGGAATGGTTAAAGGTCAATCGCTTGACATGGATTATGGCCAAAAAGATTTATCTCTCATTGATAAAACGAGTTTACAAAATATTCTCATCAACATTCACAAACTTAAAACTGGTGCCATCATTGCCTGGAGTTGTGTGGCCGGGCTATACTCTCAAACAGATGACTCTCAGATTCAAAAAAATCTGTGCATGGTGAAGTCCCTTGGACAAAGAATCGGTCTACTCTTTCAAGTGATTGATGACATACTTGACGTCACTTCCACCCTCGAGAAACTGGGAAAAACGCCTGGCAAAGATCAAGAGAGTGCGAAACTCACCTATACAAATCTCTATGGTATTGACGGGGCAACTCAAATGGCGAAGTCACTTATTCAAGAAATTTATCAAGACTTAGAAGATTTAAAAATACTTGATGAAGGAAAGATCATTTTAGAAATTATCAAATCCCTTGAGGACAAGCTTCCTCATTAATTTAATTTCGAGGACCAATTAACATCACGAACTCACGTTTTTCTTGGTCTCCGATTGCTTTGAGAACACTTGTCGCGCTCCCTCGAATCAAAAACTCTTCCTTGGAACCCAAATCACAACCGAGGAAAATATCACGATCAGTATTAACTTTCACGAGGTCGGCCAGCAATTTTTTTAAACGGTAAGGGGTATCCATCCAGATTAATGTCTCAGGACGTTTAAGTTCTTTTTTAATCCACTCTCCTCGCTCAGGTTCTTTAACTGGAATAAAACCGCAAAAAACAAAACTCGCATGGGAAAAACCAGATAAGGCCACAGCAAGAGAAATGGAATTTGGGTAAGGAGTGGCAGTAACTTTGATTCTTTTTTTATGACAAGCATCCACTAAACGCTGACCGGGATCACAAAAGGCAGGTAATCCACAATCGCTTAAAAGATAAATTCGCTTACCATTGCTTAGTTCTTTAATAATCTCTGATTGGATTTTTTCTTGAGTATGTTCATTGAACAAAATAAATTTTTCGATCGCCTCACGTGGAAGGCCCCATTTGAGCCAACGCTGTCTGCCAATCTTATGTTCTTCAACCATGATGATAACGTTAGGCTTAAGACAATCTTCCATTAGCCTTGAAAGGGCGACTGACTCCAAAGGTAAGTCTTCTTGAATGGGCGTTGGAACTAATATTAACTCACTCATTTATTCATCCAATGGTAAAAAAAGTTCAGGCCGATGAAAGTCAGGATTTGCTTCGGGATTGGGCTGAAGGGCGTAGAATTCTCTGGGCTCAGTGGCAAGACAAGAGAAAAAGCCCCCGTACAGAGAAGTACCGACCAATTCATCAGGAAGAGTCAGCTCCATTTTTCCTGTCCACAATTTATCGGTGAGAGTCACTTGCGTTTTATAGAGCAGTTCTTTAGGTGGGAAATACGTTTTTCGAGGTTCGGTAATAATTAAGGCAAATGGGTGATTCAATGGAGAAAGCTGAATCTCCAAATAGGGAGCGGAGACATCACTCTCGTTTTGTCTGAGTTGTAGAAAAGCCTCAAAAACATCTTTATTCCAGAGTCCCCAGTTTTTTAACCAGTCTTCAGAAAAATTGGTATCCACTTGCCAGCTCGGACCAATTCTCTTCTGGATTTGAAAGTCTATGACAACAATCCTTTCAGAATATGACCAATTAATTTTAATACTGTGATTTGAAAAGGAAGGGGTGTGTTTTTTAAGGTAAGCTTGCATGAAATAATGCTATCATACGAAGCTATGAACGTCAGCTACCAGTTATTTTTAGTTATACCACCAGGGCTTGAGGATCTTGCCCTTAAAGAGGTTGAACTCAAATGTGCCGTCGCCCCGATTGAAGTTCATAAAGGTGGCCTCGAGCTCAACGCAGATTTGGACTGG
>CANFNN010000247.1 GCA_947448095.1 Bacteriovoracaceae bacterium
AACGGTTAATTTCGAAAACTTTATTGTATCCCCCAACCACCAGACGCTTTAAATGAAGCTCAGGCGCAATACGAAGCGAAAGCTCCATATCAAGAGCATTATGATGAGTCTTGAAGGGTTTAGCAGCTGCTCCACCGGCCACTGAATGCATCATTGGAGTTTCAACTTCTAAGAAATCATTTTTGTAAAAATATTCACGAATAAAACGAATGATTTCGGAGCGACGACGCAATTTTTCACGAGTCTCATGACTCATGATCATATCTACGTACCGCATACGATAACGAAGTTCAGTATCAGTCAGACCATGAAACTTTTCTGGAAGTGGACGAATCGACTTCGTTAAAATGGTAAACTCACGGGCATTCATCGCAAGATCGCCCTTCATCGTTTTGAAAACATCACCTTCGCAAGAAACAATGTCTCCAAAATCTAATTGCTTATATTCAGCCAGACCTTTTTCTGAAGTGAGTTGCTTAGAAATATAAAGTTGAAAACGGCTGGTGCCATCGTCACACTGAAGAAAAGCTGCTTTACCGAAATCTCTGACCATCATCACACGGCCAGCAACTTTATACGTTGGAGTTTCTCCGATTTCTTCTTTTGTCATGTGATTATACTTGGCAATCAAATCAACAAACGTTGTGTCAGGTTTAAAATTGTTTTTATATGGATTTGAGCCAGACTCTTCAAGTTTTTTTCGCTTATCTAAACGAACTTCCATCTGTTCCGAGAATTGATCAGTCCAGCGTTTGACGTGTTTGTCTTTCATAATTTTCCCCGATGTCGTTAAGTTCATATTACTCATAAATCATCCATCCCTATATCTTGCACTATTCCTCCAAGGCTATGCCACTGGAGATAAGCTTTCATGAAATCGTCTAAGTCACCATCCAAAACAGTCTCAGCTTGAGAAGAATGAAAACCTGTTCGGTGATCTTTTACTAGTTTGTAAGGATGAAGAACATAGGATCGAATTTGTGATCCCCAGGCAATTTCTTTTTTGCCCGCTTCGATCTTGTCCTGTTCTTTTCTTCTTTGCTCAACCATGTACTCATAAATTCTCGATTTAAGAATTTTCATCCCCATGGCACGGTTTTGAAGTTGAGAGCGCTCATTTTGACAGGCCACTACAATTCCAGTGGGAAAGTGGGTAAATCGCACAGCAGAGTCGGCAGTGTTCACTGATTGTCCGCCAGCACCACCAGAGCGGTAAATATCAATCCTTAAGTCCTTATCCAAGACTTCCACTTCAATGGTGTCATCAACTTCTGGAGTAACGTAAATAGAGGAAAATGAAGTATGTCTCCTTGCATTTGAATCAAAAGGTGAAATGCGCACTAAGCGGTGGACTCCACTTTCTGATTTTAAAAGCCCAAAAGCGAAATTCCCTTGAACCATAAGTGTCGCCGACTTGATGCCAGCTGAATCTCCATATTGAAAATCAGTCACGGTCACTTTAAAGCCCTTGCTTTCGCACCACCTAGTGATCATTCGCAAAAGCATATTGGCCCAATCACAAGACTCTGTTCCACCGGCGCCGGCGTTGATGGTCACGATTGCGTTGTTAGGATCAGTCTCACCAGACAAAAGCGCTTTTTGCTCAGCTTCAGATAAGGCTGTTTGAAGTCTAGGGAAAAGGTCTAAAGCTTCAGTGACCGAACTTTCGTCTCCGGCCTCACCCATTTCAAGCAACACCTCAAAGTCATCGGCCAAGGTCTTTACTTTTGTAAAGCCATTCACAGTGCTTTCGAGAAGAGATTTTTCTTTTTGTATTTTTGAAGCGTTTTTAGTGTCATTCCAAAAGCCCTCAAGGGCTTCTAATTCAGAGATCTCTTTGATGCGATTTTTTTTACGTTCGACGTCAAAGCGACCTCCGTATGGTGTCGAGCGTATCTTTGACTTGAGAAAATTCAGATTTATAGTCGGCCAATTTTAGGCGCAGAGAGTCATCCATGTTTTAACCTTCCAAAAGTGTTCTTCACTCTAACAAAGAGTGAGGTCTTTTGAAAAGCGTGGAGTCACTAATCTCGAGGGATATTGTTAGGATCTCGCAGCCAATTGCAGTCAAAGGGCTTTTCTATACTCGGATCATTGGGATTTGCTTGATAGGCAGCATCAGTTTTTTTCTTACTTTCCTCAGAAACAATTCTGAGAATGGAAGCAATAGTCTTTCTGTGCGCCGGCGCTTTTTTAGCATTAAATGACAAAAGGAATTTTACTAACTTCCAAATGTCCTGCCCTGTTTTCGTTTGAGGAACTTCTTCAAACTTAACCAGATAGAGATAGACTTGCTTGGCCAAAGTTTCACGAATTTTAGGCGTATCTAAAACAGAAGGAAGTTTAGGCAACATTCCGTTAATGGCCGGTTTATAAATGGCATAAGCGTCCATCACTTCATCAGCATCCATAGTATTGTTAACGGTTTTAACATCCCAACGAGTAATAGTTGTTTCAATGTGCATCATCGCCAGGAGTATCGACATGATATCTCCCTTAGAATATTTGATCTCGGATTGATCATCCGGGTACACATGACAAAAACGTGCAGCTTTGGCTGAAGCATCAAGGTAACTTGCGTTGTGCTCAGAATTGAAGTTTTGTTTGTCACAAGCGAGGCTTGGATCAGCCCCCAAGAATTCAAAAAGTCTCGGAAAGTTTTCACGATAATTAGTACAGATCGCTTCATAGAAATGTTCCTTAAAGCAAGCAGGATCAATTCGATTAAACTCATCTTTTTGGCAATTTTTATCATCATAAAAATTAAACAGTTTCGTCTGGGCATCCATCGCTGTCACTAGACTAATGGCAAACTCAGCAGCTTCATCAACATCTAAGACCTTATTATCATCAGACTGTGCTTGAAACAATGATCCTAAAAGAGAAATCGTTTCAGAGGTATTACCAGATCTGCGCGGCAGAATAATATCCATCTCAATCAATTCATTTTCAAATTTTTTGAGAATACTCTTTAACTGATCAGCGCCCATGGAAAGTGAGCTTCCGTAGAAGCCAAAAGTTGTTTTGATGATGTATTCATACATCGAAATTTCAGCAGGACCATCAGCATTGCGCCTGTAATCCAGCGAGTAATAGGCCATATCAAAATTACCTTTCATGTAACGGTAGGAATTGATAATGCGGCAGAATTCAACTAAATCAACTTTGTCCTGAGGGAAATCAAATTCATATTTTTTGGGATCCAAATAAACAGATATTGGAGCTTCAAGGAGTTGCTTAATTTCTGGATGGTTATAAAAGCGGTGAAAAGCGAGACTTCTTGAAGTCACATTAAAGACGTGAGAGAAAAGTTTTTCAAGATCTTTGCCCGTCATCCACTCTTCTTCCATAGAAACAAGGGTGTCATTTTTGGTTTTCGTAAGAATTTTTTTCACTTCTTTTAATAGAACCCGGTATTTACCAATTTTCTTTTTATCATCAGCAATAAATCGATCTAGACCATCAATGGCCACATCCAAACTAAAAAGACCTTCGTAGCTACGGTCCCCACGAGATGGATGAAAAAGAATATTTGCAAGATCAGTGACATCATCCTTAATAAAAGTCATGAGTTCTGTTTGACTCAAATTCAAATGTTTATAGCGAACAGCATCGAGAACCAGTGAAAGCAGCTTGGGCAAATTTGAAAACAAAAAGCCAAGTTCACGGTGGTTAATCGTACCAGTATCACCACCCACAATTATTTTCTTAACGAATAACATGCCCTGAATTTTCTCTAAAGTCGCCTGACTTTCAGGTTTCACAAATCCAGCGACAAGCTTCATGATATCAAGATAGTGAATCGCTCCTGCGCGATCAGAAACATAAATCTCTTCCAGCGACTTTTGAATTTCATTGGCCGCCTCCTCTATTCTTCTGCGATGAGATTCATGCACGGGCAAATTGGCAGGTGCAGTTGATCCAAAAGTATATTGGTAATGTCTGGCCGCATGGATATTAAACCGTCTCACGAGTTCAACAATTCGCCCGACATTCGTTCTTGAAATAAAATCCTGCTCTTCTCCGGTAATTAAATGACTAAGAGAAAAAACAGCATCAATGGCACTGTAGGTGTGCGGGTCCATCTTAGGTTTGGTTCGCTTTAAATATTCAACCAGAGAGGTTCGTGAAAGCTTTCCACCACGGCCAAGCTCAGAAACATCCATAAAAATATTTAAGTTTTTCTCGAGACAATTGATTGAGCCTGTAATCTCACGGTCTAGAATGTCGGCAAGGTCATCCATATTAAGTTCACAATCAGCTTTCAGTCTTCCTGACTCAAGAGCCTTGCTTGTGACTTTCTTGCCAAAGAGATCACCACAACCGCTTAAAGTGAGTTGCATCAGAACCAGAATCAAAAATGTGTATTTGAATTTCATCCCTTAATTTTCAGGGGATATGAGACTAGGGTAAAGACCCGGCAGAAATGCCCAAGGTCTTTAAAATCATACAGTTAGACTAGAAATTAAAGACCGTTGGCCAATTATCGCTCAAAAACCCC
>CANFNN010000248.1 GCA_947448095.1 Bacteriovoracaceae bacterium
ATTAGTTTTCTCCTATTGCTGGTTGCCTGCTCTAGTCAGAAAACTAAGTATCACCCTATTGAAACACCAATAGACCTTAAACATGATGAGTTTCGTTCATGTTTTTTAGAAAGTGAGTCCTACAAGGGCAGACACGCTGAGGAAAAAGGGGAAGTGAAAGTTTCTTTCACAATTGATTCAACTGGGAAGGTCATAAAATCTAAGATTGCAGAATCGGCATTTAAAGATGCAAGTTTTCATGCTTGCCTTTTGGACCAGTTAAGAATGATCCAATTTGCTCCCACTCAAGACGGCAAAGAGCTTGAAGTCTCTATGCCCATTAACTTTTACCAAAAAAAGTACGAATAATATGAAAACCTTTGAAACCATTAAATTTGAAATCACTAGCTCAACCGCCATTATTACGATTAATCGACCAACAGTTTATAACGCCCTCAATGTTCAAGGAAAATTGGACATCATTTCGGCAATCAAGGAAGCCAACAAAGACGCCAATGTGCGCTCAATTGTCCTGGCCGCTGAAGGAAAAGCTTTTTGTTCAGGACAAGATTTAAATGACCGCTCTGTAGATGCTTCTCAAGGCCCGGTTGATATTGGTCATACTATTGAAACAGAATGGAATCCTTTGATTGATGCTATTAAATCGTCGGATAAGCTCATTATAGCTGCTATTCAAGGGGTTTGTGCCGGAGCTGGTCTATCGGTTGCCTTGGCCTGTGATATGAAAATTGCTTCTCCTGGAGTGCGTTTTATCTCTGGTTTTAGCCAGATAGGTCTAGCACCCGATGCAGGCATGAGTTTCATGCTAGTTAGACAAATGGGGTACACGAAGGCCTTGGAATTCGCTTTGTTAGGTAAGCCCCTTCTCGCCGAGCAGATGCTGGAGTATAATTTCATCAATTCCATAGCAGAAAACCCGCTAGCAGAAGCTGTAAAACTTGCAGGGGAAATCAATAACTTGGCACCATTGTCGGTTAAGATGGTAAAGAAGAATTTCCAATATGCTAATGAGAAGGAGCTGGGCGAAGTTTTAAATCGTGAAAAATACGTTCAACGATTTTTGGGCTTCTCTGCAGATTACAAAGAGGGTGTAACGGCCTTCTTAGGAAAAAGAAAACCACAATTTAAAGGTCTATAGATAAGGAGTAATCCATGCGTCAGTACACAACCGAAGATATTAAACTCTTTGATGAAATCAAAAACGGTCGCACTTTTGATGCGAACTCTGAGATGCCAGAAATTTATCGCAAGAATCTTCTGAACCTTCTTTGGATGCAGGCTGATTCTGAGTATGCAGGCGGACTTGGTTATATGCCTTGGATCGCGAAAGCTCCCAACGCTCATGAGAGAGTACTAGTGGCACAAATCGTAAAAGATGAAATGCGACATGCTCATGTGATTTATAAAATTCTCGATGATTTAGGCGAGAAAACTCATGAGCATATGCTGAGCCATGAATTTGACTGGAGAATACCGGCAGATTTGGCAAACATTGGTTTTTCACGCGCCAAAAAAGATAAACGCGTTAACATTTTCTACTATCAAATTACCCACTGGGAAGACTTCTGCTTATTTAACTTCTTGATGGATAGAGCGGCAGGGCATGTACTTGAAGACACTCTTGAGTCAAGTTACCAGCCGTGGAAAAATGCTATCGGAACGATTTGTAAGGAAGAAGGAATGCATCTGGCCCACGGAGATAAAACCGTTAAGGAGATGGCAACTGATCCTGAGAAGAGAAAATTCCTGCAAGAGCGCTTAGAACTTTGGTGGCCTCGTGTGATGAATACCTTTGGCAAATCAACAGGTACTGGAAACGATATTTATCAAAAACTAGGTCTAAAAAACCGATCAAATGCAGATGTGCGTGAAGCTTTCGTAAAAGAAATCACAGACAAGTGTACTGAATGGGGACTTAAAGTTCCTGAATACAAGGAATCTGAGCAGCCTCTCGAATACGCTCTTTCTTAAACATGAATTTACAAAAAATTGTCGTTATCGGTGCCGGAACCATGGGTTCTGGCATCGCTCAATGGTTTACTCAACAGTCGTGTAGTGTCGAGCTGGTCGATAATTCTGGGGAGCAGTTGAAAAAAGCTCTCGCTTCAATCCACTCCTCTTGGGAAAAGCTTTTTGAGAAAAAAAAGATCACTCAAGAAGAATTGTCCAAAATGAAAGGACTCCTTTCAGTCAAAATGCTGGATCAAGTCGCCCGGGACGCGGATCTTGTCATCGAAGCGATTATTGAAAATCTTGAAATTAAAAAATCTCTCTTTACGAATCTTGATCAATTTTTTAATCCTAAAACGATTATCTCTTCCAATACTTCTAGTTTCCCCATCACCCTAATGAGTGAAGCCGTAAGTGACGAGAGAAAAAAACGTTTTGTGGGTCTGCATTTTTTTAATCCTGCGACCATCATGAAATTAGTCGAAGTCATAAAGGCAGAACAGACCGATGCTGGTTTATGCAAAGACCTCTATAACTGGTTTGAATCCAAAGAAAAAAAGCCGGCCCTCTCTAAGGACTCCCCTGGTTTCATCGTCAATAGAGTAGCGAGAAATTTTTATGGAGAACCCCTTCGGATTGCTGGAACTGATGACGAAAAGAAGATGAAAGAAATCGACAGTATTCTAAGAGAAGTGGGCGGATTTAAAATGGGACCATTTGAATTGATGGATCTGATTGGGATCGATATCAATTACTCAGTCACTTGTTCCGTTTGGGATGCCTACAATCAAGAGCCACGATTTGCTCCTCATGCCCTTCAAAAACAGATGGTAGATGAAAAGCGCTTCGGTAGAAAATCGAAACGAGGATTTTATACTTATGACTAACGTAGAATTTGATAATATTCTCATTAATTTTGGCTTTGGCTCTAAAGACGAAAAAAAACATGTACTCATCCAAAACACTGACAAACATGTTTTCATGGACCTCAGTTGTTATGACCCGAGTGAGTTTTATGCTGAGTTTCCCAATCTCAAAGGCTCATTTGCGGCACTATTCTGCGATAGTGAGAAAAAAATTGAAGTGCACATGAAGGAAAAGAATGAAGCTTTTATCTCTAAAATAAAAGAGCTTGGTTTTAAACCTTTTGAAATATCCATTCTGTCTTGCGGTTTTATTTTTCCAAGGACTATTGTTCAGATTATCAATGAAGCCCATTTTGCACTTGAAGAAAACGTGGCATCAAAAAAAGATATTGATCGGGCCATGAAATTTGGTGTGAATTACCCAAAGGGACCATTTGAATGGAGTGAGGGACGAGAAAAATTTGTACTCACACTTTTAAATGAACTTTTTGAAAAGACTCTTAATAAACGCTACTTACCTTCCAAACTGCTTATTTCATAAGAAGGGCTCCCGAAGGAGCCTTTTTTTATTACTGACAATGTGCTTTGTTAAGCTTGAGATAGAAGCGCTTTTTGGCGACTGGTTTGATGCCGTCGTTATTATAAACTTGGATATAAGCGTAGTCCTTACAACTACCATCTGGTTGGTTCACATTTTCACATTCCATTGAGGCACGTAAAGGGATGTTCAATACTTCATCCTCAGAATTGATCGTATAAAGCGTAGGATTGGTTTCTTCACCTCCCCACTTAATCGCTCCTTGAAGCGCACCTTTTTGAAATTCTACTTTTACAATTGCAGGGAACCGAATAAATTTTGCATCTCCAGATCTCAGTTCTAATTTAAGGTCATGAGAAACAACGCCATTGACCCCACATTCCGAAAGAGGTTTTTCACGACTTGCCTCTGAAGAGTTGGTAAGTTCACCGTTTTCAAAAGTAATCGTCATGGTTGATGGTTTAAATTCACGACTGAATGAAAAGTTTCTTTTCACCAGCGAATTTTCAATAATCGCTTTAAACTGCCCCATTTCTCGGACTTCACTACCTAAGGTGTCAGCATAGAGCATATGCTCAAACCAGCTCCTAGCACTAAGCGACGGATGATTTCGAGTGAGCCTCATTGCCTCAAGAGTGAGGTCGGCAAAATCATAAAGCCCTTCTCTGCCACTCTTTTTAATGACGGCCATGAGCATGTCATTCATTGCCCCACCATAAGATTCACCTTCGTCGTGCATTTCATTGGTGACGTAAAAACCGGTATTGTTAATGATCCTGAAGTTATTCATCCCTGGGAACTCTGTCCCACTAGTCTGGTGCTCAATAATAATCTTGGCAACGAAATCGGCCATCCCCTCAGACAGGCCGCCGTAGCCACCTTTAGAATCCGCAAATCCAAGATGGGCTCCCATCAATCGCTCCATTACACCATGGCCAAGCTCGTGCCACACAGTAGGATTATCCCTCGCAAAATTTGGCTGGGTTGGACTATAAGTCGTAAAGTTAATCGTATTATCATAGTAGTAAGCATTGTCCTTCATCGATATATCAGGATCATAAAGGAACGCGTGAAATGGTTTCGTTGAAAGTTCAGGGTCCTCAAAGCCCATTTCAGCTAAAGCATCCATGAG
>CANFNN010000249.1 GCA_947448095.1 Bacteriovoracaceae bacterium
AAAAGCATGTCGCTTGAGTCTCTTTCAGTAGCAGAATTTTATTTTGAATTCATGAAACTTTTAGCGGACCTAAAAATAAGTGTCAAAATCAATACTCTCCCGCAAGAGGTGCCAAACCCCATCCCCTTTCAAAATGATAAAACCAATCACACCTATAACCGCCATCAGGTAAAAAACTTTCACAAAATCCTGATACAGGCCGACCGCTTGATGAAGCAGTTTCAGGGTGGATTCATTGGCAAAACATCGCCTGTGATGTTTTTTTGGGGAAGCTTTGATCTGGCAGTATCTAGGTTCTCTGGCCGAGAAGCTAAAGATCAACCAGGCATCAATGTTATTAATAAAGAGGCCTACTCGCACGAAGTGATCAGTGTGGGCTTTTGGCCTGGAAGTGGAAATATTCTCGAGGCTGCGTTCTATGCCTATGTTGCTCCTGAACCAAAAGGTTTTAGTAGTAGTAAAGAAATTCTTCCTAAAGAAGCTTTTTATAACGAACCCACAAGGGGCTACATATTGAAATATGATGATGTCAGAAAAGCCGACGATCCAGACAAAATGCTTCTGAATTTTTTTGAAACAACTTATGAAGTGGGGGCAAGTCTCGCCGGCTGGGATAGGAGAAGTCTCGAGAGAAACTTTCACTGACTAGGCCTTTGGATGACTCTTGGACATTAAATCTAGCCAAAACTGAGGAATATCTAGCAGTGGTTTAATCGAATCAGCTGCCCCAATTCGGGCGGCTTCTTTTGGCATCCCATAAACCACTGAACTCGCTTCATCTTGAGCGATAGTGAGAGCACCCTTTTGTTTGAGCTCAAGCATACCCAAGGCGCCGTCTTTACCCATACCTGTGAGAATAGTTGCAATAATTTTTCTGTTAAACCCGTCGGGAACTGACTTAAACATAAAATCCACACTGGGCCTAAAGCGGTTAACTGGTTCACTATCAATAATTTCCACTCTCTTTCCGTTTCGAGATATTTTTAAATGATGATCACCCGGGGCCACAAGCACACGACCCGCCTTGATCTCGTCACCTTCTTGAGCTTCTTTTACTTCAAAGGGACAGAGATTATTTAATCTTTCGGCCAGTGCACGAGAAAAACCTGCAGGAATATGTTGAGTAATAAGGATGGGGGGAATATTTTCGGGAAGCCTGGTCAAAATTTCTTGCAGCGCCTGAGTCCCACCAGTTGATGAGCCAATCATGATCAAATAATCTTCAGGGTTATAGGTAGAGCTATGAATGCTTAATTTCGGAGAATTCAAAGAGGGTCCACGAGTCTGCCACTTTGATTTTAGAGACGATTCCATTTTAAAATGGAGATCATCTTTTAATTGATCCCAATTTCCGGACTCAGGTTTTTGAAGGTAATCCAGAGCCCCTGCTTCCAGTGCATCCATCACGAGGCTTCCATCTGCTTTGGGCTGAGAAGTAATAATAAGAGTTGGAATTCTCTTTGGAGCAAGTGTTTCACGCATCGCTTGGACGCCATTTTTTTCACCTAAATGAAGATCAAGAGTCACTATATCAGGATAAAATTCTTCAATCGCTTTTGGGATACTTTCTGCATTTTCAAGCTCCGCCACCACGTTCCATCCCTCAAAAGATTCAATCACAAATTTCAAGAGCTTTCTCATAGTCGGTGAATCATCTACAATCGCGATTCTTTTTTGCCTCATTCCTTGGTACTGAATGGTTTTCTGCAAAAAATCAATTTTAATGACAACTGGTGAATTAAAACTTGCGACCTTACTTCCCAAAGGAATATTGAACTTAGGAAAGACTTCTTGAATTTTTTCAAACGAGCCAAAGATTTTCCAAGGATTATAAAACTGCTTATACCAAATGGATGGAATCTCTGTGTGATGCTTACAAATAAGCACTTCAGGCTTTTCTGCATCCATCCATACCACAACGTGATCCAGCGGAAGCTCAAACTGCAGCACTCCGATTGAAGAATCAATTATTTTTCCAATTTCTAAACGGTTCATTCTCCACCAAGAAGTTTATCAATCAGGTAGGAAAATGATGTCGCAGGGGACTCATCATCAATATCCATTTTACTCGAAAGGCTAACCTTGGCGCCCTCTTCAAGCAAAATAAAATCATTTTTCATTTTCAAACTTACTAATTTCTGAAAATCAAACCCTTTCATCGACAGCCAAATAAGCGGAAGACTTGATCGCCTGAAGCCTGAGACGTCAAAAATAAAACGGGTACTGGCAGCTCGGTTGAGAGACTCCATGGCTTTTTTTTCAAAGCCTTTCAGGTCTTCAAAGCTTGCCTGATAAATAATGGTTACTTCGTCCATGCTCCAGTCCTGCTGAGAGAGAACATGCAAAAGATTCTTTTCATCCCCTTTACCGCAAGCAAAAACAATTTGACCGTTAGGACGTTTTCGGTAATTAAGGTTCGAAGAAGTGCTTTTAAGAACAACATTTTGTTTTTTCGCAGTCCATCCCATCTTGATTTTCTGACAGAGCTCTTCTCCAATCAGATCAATCGTTGAAAGAGAAGGCTTCTCCACAAAGTCACAAACTCCTAAAGCAAATAAGGAATCCACAATGGGATTATGATCACGGGCGACGGAACTCACAACAATGACAGGAAGATCTTTGGCAATTTTTGTTTTCTCAAGAAAAGTCGGACCATCCATCACAGGCATATGAAGATCAAGCGTAATAGCATCGGGCTTGAGCTCTGCCATCTTTTTAATCGCCTCTTCACCGTTTAGTGCAACTCCTACAATTTCAAAATCAGGAGCTTTAAGAATCTTCTTTAAAATCATTTGCACGGTCGAGGAATCATCCACACAAAGAACACGCATAGGATAAGGCATTTTCGTCTGAGTTGCCTGTTTGATTGGACTAGCGGGAATAATTGCATTTTCATTTTTATAAACAGATGGGAACACACCTTTAAGCGGTAGCCCATAACCTGTCAGAGACTCACTCATACCGGTGATAAGTGTCCCATTAGGTCTAAGGTATCTGAGTAAACCTTTGACGGCTTGCTCTTGATTCACTCGATTAAAATAAATAAGAACATTTCGGCACATAATGACGTCAAACTTCTCAGCACTTGAAAGATTGATACTCAAAAGATTCAAAGGCTGAAAACTCGCCTGTTTGCGAATATCTTTTTTGAGCTTATACCAATCAGAAATGTCTCCAGTCCCCCGGGTACAAACATTTTCCCAAAGATGACGAGGGGCCGTTTCTAATTCTTTTTTGTGATAAACGGCATTCTCCGCTTCATGCAGTGACTGAGGATCAATATCAGTCCCTAAAACTGACCAGGTCATATTAGGATCAATCTTAGGCATGTGGTGGTTTAGCCACATGCAAAGAGACCAGACTTCCTGCCCTTTTGAGCAGGCAGCAGACCAAAACTTGATATGGGTTCTCCCCTCGCTTTTAGCGTCAGCAATAATTTGAGGGAGCTCTTTAAGGATCCATTCAAAATGAGAAAACTCTCTAAAAAACGAAGTAAAGTGGGTGGTCAGAAGCCCAATCAAAAACTTATTTTCAGTTTCTTTGTTTTCTTTCCAAAAACTTTTATAGTTTGATGAGGAATCAATTTTCAGATCAAGCATTCGTCTTCGAATCCTTGATTCAACCATGGGTTGTTGTTTATCAGTAAATACATTGCCAGTTAAAGTTCCCAATTCATGACAAATATCTTGAATTAGTTTCTCCCAACTAGCAGCTTCCATAGTATGTTGCATAAGTGGCCTTAGATGTCGTCGAAGCGTGGATCATCTTTTTCGGGAATGATGTAATCGATTCCCACTACTTTTTTGAGATTTGTTGGTTCTGCTTTTTTCACTGCTTCCGGTTTTATTTTCGGCTCAGTTTTTTTCAAAGCAATGACATTTGACGGAAGCACTTTGGCCGCCACAGGGGGTTGCTCTTTGATGGGCCTTGCTGCCTCGGCCACAACTTGTGGTGCCGCACCATCCCCTTCTACTAAAATATTCAGTTCTTCAACTAAAGCATTGAGACGTTCAGACTGAGATTTTAAATCTTTGGCCGCAAGACTTGATTTCTGTGCCGTATCTGAATTGGCGTTAGTCACAAGGTCTAGCTCACTCATGGCCTTATTCACTTCCCGTACACCAGTGGATTGTTCCTGAGAGGCCGTAGAAATCTCTCTGACCATTTCGTTTACTGAAGAGACGTTTTGCAAAATTTCATCCAGGGCAATTGCACAGTCTTTGGCCGTCGTTGTCCCAAAGTCAATTTTCTCACTACTCTGTCTGATTAACTGGTCGATCAAACTTTTTGAACCGCTCACAATTTCATTCACTCTTTTTACTGAGCGAGCAAGCATTTCTGAAATTTCTTTAGCAGCTTTGCCAGACATCGAAGCAAGATTACCTACTTCTTCGGCCACCACGGCAAACCCTTTCCCATGCTCACCAGCTCGAGCAGCTTCAATAGAAGCATTAAATGAGAGAAGTTTTG
>CANFNN010000250.1 GCA_947448095.1 Bacteriovoracaceae bacterium
GTCACCGTCAGAGCTTTCAAAATAAACACCACGAAAAACAAATTATTATTTCATTCGCCAAAAAAAGATTTAGCTTGTGATCCAAGCTCTGAAAAATACATTCGTAAGATGATTCTCGATCACGGTGGTCCAATTATTGGTGCCATCAATGCAAGTTTTTTCGTTATGCCCAGTGGAAACATTCTAGGCATGGCGCTGGATGAAAATAAAATCTGGTCAAGTGATATGACCACGCAAACGATAAGCTCATCTGGGGTCTTTAGTATTGAAAATGGTATTCCATCGCTTGAATCAAAAGATCAATTTAGCGCACGCTTTGGGAATGTCATTTCACAAACAGATGCGGCAAGATTCACTTTAGCAGTTCAGGCCTATCCAAAACTATTAATAAAAAATGAACTGCAAATAACTGATAGCGTCCTGAATAGCAAACGACCTCGCACCTCTATTGGAGTCGCGGAAAATCCAGAAGAGATTCTTTTAGTCACAATTGATGCTCGTGGTGAAACAGATAACACTGGAATGACGCTTTTTGAGTACGCGAATTTCGTCAAAACTCAGCAGTGTGGAGTCGCTCAACAATCCACTCTCAATCTTGACGGCGGTGGCTCCAGCTCATTTGCTGTGCCAGCTCTCAATATCTATGAACAAGCTGACAAGTGTCGGCATCTGGGAAATATTCTCACCATTCAAGAAAGAGATTTGTGAATAATATCTTCACGAGTCTCTGGTTGGTCCAGATGAGTGAGAAACCAATCAGCAGTCAATTTAACCACTTCATCTAAAGCACCAGGCTCCTCAAACAAATGACCGGCCCCCGGAACAATGACCAGCTTAGAGGAAAAGATCTGGCTTTCTGCCCATTGATTTAATTTTATAACGTCTCCATCCTCGCCCCCAACAATCAGTAAGGTTGGGGCATTGATATCATTTAAGATACTTTTCTCTGCCAAATCAGGTCTTCCTCCCCGGCTAACGATGGAAAAAATGGGCCAAGAGGAATCGGCTTCTGCTGCCGCCATAAGAGCCGCTGCCGCACCTGTACTGGCGCCAAAATAGGCGATCTTTTCTCCCTTATAATCCACAGAATTAATCAGCCATGCTGTGGCAGCAATTAGCCTTTCAGCTAAGAGGGGAATATTAAAACGGTTAAGAAAAATATCGTCTTCTTCTTCAGTTAATAAATCAAAAAGGAATGTTCCAAAACCCTGATCATTGAGTTCTTTAGCGACCCAATTGTTTCTTTTACTTTTGCGGGAACTCCCACTCCCATGAGCGAAAACGACCCATGCTTTGACGTCATCCCCATAGGTGAGATGACCATTAAGTTTAAGATCATTATATTTTATGACGACTTCTTTAAACATGGTTACCTCCAGGAGGCAAAACTAATAGATTGCCTGAAAATAGTTCAATCATTCTTTTGGTTTCAGAGCCTATCATCATTCTATCCATGATTTTTTTCTGGTGCCGCTGCATAATGACGACATCCACTTGGTCTTCTTGAAGAATATTGACTAAGTGATAAGCGACTTGCAGCTCCTCAGTTACACCCACTTTAATTTTACATTTAGAGTGAGAATCTAGTTTTTTTGAAATCGCACTTTTCATTCCATTTATTACAATTTCTTTTTCATCATCATCCATTTTTATAATGGAAGAATTATCAAAAGGAGTGATCTTAGGAAATGGTGGCTTCACTTTTCTCCATAAAGAAATAATCTCGGGCTCTGCCGACAAGAGAAAAGAGAGTTCTTCAGTCGTTGAGATGATGGGTTGAGTGAGGTCACAGGGATCGACTAGACCCGCAATTTTCCCTATGGGTGAGGCCAGGAATTTTTTGGTAACGAAAACGGGTACACTGGATGAAGCAACAACTTTGGCCACGATTCCGCCTAAATTAAACAAACCATGAGAATGAATTTTATGTCCCATAAAAACAATATCAGGCTTTGTCTTTGCAATACAATCCATTAGCCCACCGTAAACGAGTCCCAAAGTTACGTTGGAGGTACACTCAACCTCACAGCGTCTGATTTGTTCCGCCATCATCTTTTCCAGCGATTTTAATAAGTCCAGAGTGAGTCTTTCACTTTGAAAAATGTAACTCGCCTCTTGAGAAATCCAATCACACTGAACCGACAAATCTGAAACATGCGTAACATGAATTTTCCCTCCCACTTTTTTTCTAATGACTTCGGCGGACTTCAGTGCAAAATCTGAAGGCTCCTTAAAATCGGTAAAAACTAAAATAGTAGGATTGCTTAACATATGGCCACTCCCGGTTAAAAATAAATTACGCTCCTAAAAAATAAGGGGCCATGACAATTATCATGTGTCAAAAAAGTGTTCTTTGATATGGTCAATACATGGAAGAGCCAATCGAACAAAAAAAACGTTTTAATCTTTTTCACTTCTTCATCGCATTATTTATTTTTTTCCTCATAAGTCACTTTCTTGATTCTGTAAGTACCGAGACCCTTGCTTATAGTGAGTTCAAAAATCATCTTAAACAAGGCGACATAGAAGAAGTTACTATTATTGGCGAGAGACTCAGAGGCAAATTCAAAAAATCCAGTAAAGGGAAGTTGTTTTTTGAAACGAACCAGGTCACTCCGGAAGTCGCCAAGGAATTGGACAGCTATGGTGTCAAGTTCTCCAGTCGAGGAACGAGTTTTTTTGATAATGTCTTGATTTTTATTCTCCCAACACTTTTACTTATTGGTTTTTGGAGCTATGTCATGCGCAAAGGCATGAAAGGCCTGGGAAGTGGTGGATCGTTTATGTCTATTGGGAAAAGCAAAGCAAAAATTTATGTACAAACCTCAACCAAAACAACTTTTAAAGATGTGGCAGGAGTAGATGAAGCTTTAGAAGAACTAAAAGAAGTCATTGATTTTTTAAAAAATACTGAGAAAGTAAAAAGTTTAGGTGGAAAAATGCCAAAAGGGATACTTCTTGTTGGCGCAACTGGAACCGGAAAAACACTCATAGCTAAAGCCGTTGCTGGTGAGGCAGGTGTCCCCTTTTTTTCAACTAATGGTTCAGAATTTGTCGAAATGTTCGTGGGTGTGGGGGCAGCAAGAGTGAGAGATCTTTTTGAACAAGCAAAGAAATCTGCCCCTTGTATCATTTTCATTGATGAACTCGATGCGCTCGGGAAGACCCGGCACTCAAGTATCATTGGTGGAAACGATGAAAAAGAGCAAACTCTCAATCAACTGCTAGTTGAAATGGATGGCTTTGATACACAGGGCGGAATTATCATTCTTGCTGCCACCAACCGCCCAGAGATGATTGATCCCGCACTGATACGTGCGGGAAGATTTGATCGCCAAGTGGTAGTTGATAAACCTGATCGTAAGGGAAGAAAAGAAATCCTCGCTATTCACTCAAAGCAAATCAAAATGGATGAGAAAATTGATCTTGATGCCATTGCAGGTCTGACTCCCGGCTTTACTGGCGCTGACCTCGCCAACCTTGCGAATGAAGCGACACTGATTGCAACTCGGGAATCTGCTTCTTGTGTGACAATTGATCATTTTACGCGCGGCTTAGAGCGAATCATTACAGGCCTAGAAAAGAAAAATCGGATTATGAATCCAAAAGAAAAAGAAATTGTGGCCCACCATGAAATAGGTCATGCTCTCACAGGGTATGCCTTTAATCAGGAAGATAAAATCCATAAGGTTTCGATCATCCCCCACGGCATAGGCTCCATGGGTTATACCATTCAAAGGCCTACGGAAGAGAGGTATGTACTGACCAAACAAGACTTAGAAAATAAAATTGCAGCCCTTTTGGGTGGGAGGGCAGCAGAAATGATTATGACAAGTGAACTCTCTACAGGAGCGGCAGATGACCTCCTGAAGGCCACAAGTATTGCCAGAGAAATGGTTATGAGATTTGGTATGACTCAGGAATTGGGGTTCGTTGCCTTTGAAGAGCAAGGTTCATCACTTTTAAATCCGACAGAGCTAATCGCCAAAAATACTTATTCAGAGGAGACGGCCAAGGAGATTGATGAGTGTGTGAAACGTCTGATTATGCATGCTTATCTTAAAGCCTATGATTTTTTAAAGACTCATCGAGCGACGCTTGAAAACGCGGCCAAAGCACTGCAATTGAAAGAGCGACTCAGCGAAGAAGACTTAATGGTTTTCTTCGCTGAGCTCGACTTAAAATAAATTCCTACATTCGATTTCCATTGGGATAAGTTTCAGGGAATTTATGGGTATCTGGTCTCACCCCGAGTGGGTGAACGGCGTTTGTGTGATCAAGATAAATAAATGCATCATACCGATTGGCAAGCGACGTAGGCACATAATTGCCCCGGTGCTCGATATCCGGATCATACACAACACCAATCGCACGGTGTCCTTTCACATCATTTAACGCCGAAGCATGGTTGGAGGGA
>CANFNN010000251.1 GCA_947448095.1 Bacteriovoracaceae bacterium
TTAAGAGCAAAACGAAAATTCCCGCCGTCATGGGATGGCATAACAGGACGTTTAAAATCAGTCGGTATTTCAAGAACTGGCAAAGGTCCCTTGAGTTGATTTTTCCAGAACTTAAGTTGGGGCGCAAAAGATCCATTATCTATAGATTTCTGCAGCCATAAAGTATGATCAAGATAACGAATTTCAGGATTTCTCTTAAATTCTGGGGCTAGGCCCGATTCAAATGCAGAATATATAACATCCAATTCTTCGAAGAAAATATCAAAACACCATCCGTCCCAGACTGCGTGATGAACACTCATAAATAAGACGTAATCAGATCCACCAAGTTGATAAAGTTTGACCTTAAACATGGGAGCAAGAGTCTTATCAAATGCCTTGGCAGTTTCACTGCGCATGAGGCCTACGACTTCTCTTTCATTCGTTTGAACAAGCTCAAGAGGAAGATGAAAAGCGGAGTCATTGGGATTTAAAATTCGCTGATAAGGCAGATCATTCTTGAGAAAAATTGCCGTTCGTAAGGCTTCATGCCTGTTGATGAAATAATGAATCGTTTTTTCCATGATTCTTGGGTCTAAGGCCCATTTAATTCTTAAGCTCGTGGAAAGATTATGCATCCTCGTTTCAGGAAATAATTCTTCAATGTACCAAGTTTGCATTTGATTATGGCTTACAGGTCCTTCCACAATATCATGTCTAACTTCAATTGAAGTTTGGGTGACTAAAGAATCAGAAGTTTTCGCGATAAAAGAAGCAAGCTCAATGATAGATGAATTTTCAAAGATATCCTTTATGGAAATATCTTTTCTAAATTCTGTTTGAAGAAGATTCGCAAGTTCAACGGCCAGGAGTGAGTGTCCACCCAACATAAAAAAGTTATCTTCTGGCATAACTTGATTCAGGCCAAGAACAATTTTCCAGATTTTGATCAACCTACTTTCTGTTTCATGACAACGAACAAGATTAATATCATTAGTAGAAACCAAATCTTCATGAGCTTTAGGTATAATCAATTGTGGTAGAGTGATATCTTGAAAACGAATATTTGGATCAAGAGTAAGAATTCTGAGTAAATCTACGTAGCATTCAAGCCAGTTCTGGACGGTAGAGCGATTAAAAAGTTTGGAATTGTATTGGCACTCAAGACTTAATGTTTTGCCGCAATTAATGGCGTTTACAAATAATTCGAAATTCTCAAAACTTCGAGGCACAACGACATACGAAGCTTCAAGCCCTGTAAAATGAAGACCTTGACCTGGAGATTGTTGATCAATATTAAAAACGCAATTAAGCAAAGGAATCTCTGAAGCCTTTCTAGGAATATTTAATTCTTTGAGAAGAGTTCCAAAAGAAATTGATTGGTGATCGAATGCATCCAACATACTGCCACGAAGAGAGCGCAAAAATTGGTTAAAGGGTAAAGCTTCATTAATTGATACTCTCAACGGAAGTAAACTGACCATGTGACCAACAAGATCAAGCTTACCTGCAGAAGACTGAGCAGCAGAAGCAACACCAACCACAGTATCAGGGGATGAAGAAATCTTCTTCATCAGAATCATAAAATTCGCCATTAAAACATTATAAAGACTGCTGCCTTGGCCTATCCCAAGACGCTTAATACTTTGAACTAAATCATCAGAAATATCGATGCGAAGGAACTCGCTATTATAGGATCTAAAGGCCGGTCTCACAAAGTCGGTTGGGAAAGTCTGAACATCAAGGGACCGTTTGAACTGATCAAGCCAATACTTCTTGTGAGATTCATTTTGACCGTTCTGAAGTTCTTCAATGGCATAATCAGTGAATTGATTCGAAGACTTCGCAGGAATTGGGGCGTTATCAAGAATCGCCGAATAGGTTTGACCTAACTCACTTAAAAGAACAGCAAATGACCAACCATCACAAACAATGTGGTGGGCAGCGACTAAGAGAAGATGATCCTGATGATTTTTTTTAATTAACGTAAATCTTATACAAGGACCACTGCGAAGATCAAAGGGAGTCAAAACTTCTTTTTGCTTGAGAGCGGAGATCTCTTGCGTCTGAGTTGTCGAGCAAGACAAATCCAAGGCTGATAAATTAACAGGGCGTGGCGTTTGAATAAAAAAAGTTTTACCGTCATCACTAAAAAGGGAATTTAAGGCATCATGATTTTCAAGCATTTTAGAAAGGGACTTATTTAATGCTCCGACATTTAAGTCTCCCAAGAAGCGAACTTCTAAAACTTCGTTATAACAAAGAGTCGCTTCTTGAGTCATAAGAATGGCCGACCACATTTCTCTTTGAGCTTCGGTAGTGGGTCCAGCAAATAAAAATGGACCACCAGAAAAGTGGTCATGCTTGGAATATGAATGGGATTGATCATTTAGGGGGAGCATATTTCGTGGGAATATAATCAATCTTGCTGCTTTTGCGGAGACTTAATCAAAACCTTGTAAAAAATTTAAGGTAATATGAAGGAAACATTTAGAATATTGTAATAAGTTCTAAATTCAAGGTGAAGCTGGCCAAAAAGCAAAAAAACCTGTCTAACACCTTGATGTTACAAAAACTCTCTAAAGGTCATTGGCCAATTTTCTTACTCAGCAGCTTCAGCTCAATCGGGAATTTATTTCTGCCTCTGTTTTTAGTGCGCCTATTAAGCACTGAGGACATCGGAATCTATAAGATATTCTTCCTTCACCTCTCGGCCATCCCCTTCATTGTCATGGCGGGCGGTCCTGTGCATTCTGTGTATTATTGGACCGGTAAAGAGGGTAAGGAAAAACAGGAATTCATAAATGCCACCTGGACTCTTACGCTTTTACTTTCCACTATTGTCCTATTGGTAGGCTTCCCTCTGAGGCATTATCTTTCCCGGGTATTGGGTCTGCCAGTTGATTACATAAACATTATGTTAATCACAGGATTTCTGATCTGCCCAAGTAGCCATTATTCAGAAACAACGATTGCAAGCGGACAAACCCTTAGAGGGTCCCTATTTGGTGCAACGTCAGAGGTTCTTAAGGCCATTGGATTTATCCTTATAGCAATTCATACAGGAAAAATCCTTTGGGTCATTAGTTTCTATGCTGCTCTCTTATTTGGTAAATTGCTTCTGGCGAGCTATCTTAACTATAAAAGAAATCAGGTTTCTCTCAGCACTGACTGGGAACACATTAAAAAAGTCATGCTCTACTGCTTACCTATTTCGTTTACGGGATGCCTTGGATTTTTCATTGATAAAATCGACTTACTCGTTCTTTCAGGAAAACTGGAAACGACTTCTTTTGCTTATTACTCTTTAGGATGCCTAGTTATTCCTCCCCTGTATTTACTTGAGATGTCGGTACAAAAAACACTTATCCCTGGAGTCGCAAAGAGTTTTGCAAGTCAGAACTGGTCAGAAGGATCAGCACATTTTAGAAAAAGCATTTCAGACATCGCTTTTTTAATTATTCCTTCAATTTTTGGTCTTTGCACTTTTGCTGCCCCCATCGTCTCGATACTTTATACAAATAAATTTATGGCATCAGTGCCCTATTTACAAATATTTGCCTTCAGCTATTTATTGTTGATACTTCCCCATGACTCCATCCCTAGAGCAACAGGCAAGACGAGTTGGATATTAAAAGTCTATTGTTCGATTACCGCTATTTCTCTCACTACGGTTTATCTTGCGTCTTTTTGGGTTGATACAAAAACGATTCTTATCATTTCAGTGTTTTTGAAATTTTTACCAAAATTCTGGGGATTAAAATTTTCTAAAGAGATCATGCACTGGAGATGGAGTGAAATGTTTCCAACTAAAAAACTAATCACCTATACTGCTCTTTCTTTAGTCTTGTCAGTTGGCTCAATTATGACAAAAAATCTTTTCACGTCAGAGGTAAAATGGTTTTTAACATGTGGGCCTGTCTTTGCTGCCATTTACCTCATTTTTGTTATTAGAAAAGTAAAAAACAGTGCTGATAATTAGATCTGCTGATTTAATGTTCTTGAGAGATCATCCCACTGAACTGGCTTAAGACAGAAACTGATTAGTGGATTCGTTAGGAAAACTTTATCCTTAAGTTGAGCGTCCTCACTCATAATATGAAACTGAGAAGAAATCTGAAGGCTTTTTAAATGATCCCAAAACCACAGAGCATTACCCTCTTCCATGACATATTCGCAAATAATGATGTCAAAGGATTCGATGAAAAGCTGATCAAGAGCAGCTTTCCAGGACGCCGAGATTCTGCACTGATGACCATTTGTCTGAATTAAATCAGATAGGGACACAAGCGAATCAAGAGAATCATCAACGATAAGAATTAACGCCATATAAAAAAAATAAAGTGAAGGAATCTAATACCTTATCTTGATAAAATAGCGATTAAAGAGCGAGCGGTTATTGATTTCTCAATAAGAAAAAA
>CANFNN010000252.1 GCA_947448095.1 Bacteriovoracaceae bacterium
CACTATGGTCATGAATAGGGAACATCACCCGGTCGCGGTAAAAATCATAATAGCTATCACGAGTTTCATTGTACTTTACCATGCCCAGATCCATCGCTGTTTGCTGGGCAAAATCAATATCTGCAGGCGGAACACTCTCTAGGTATTTGAGTAAAGAATTATTTCCTGGAGCATAGCCAATTTGAAATTTCTCAATTGATTCTTCATTTAGTTTTCTTTTTTCAATGAAGACAGAGTAGTGCTCAGGGTTTTGAGCAGCTACCTTTCGATAGAGTTTTACCGAGGCATTTAGGACACGAAAAGCCATCTCAACTCGAGGATTTTTCTTTTTTTCTTTTTGAAATTCTTCAAAGGGAAGACCGAGCTTCCCGGCAATATCTTTGAGTGCATCAACGAATTCCACTTTCGTGAAATCTTTTACAAATGTAATCGCATCACCACCGGCACCGCATACAAAGCATTTAAACATGCCTTTGGCGTCGTTGACTTTGAGTGAAGGCTTGGAATCTGGGTGAAACGGACAAAGGCCCTCTAAATTAGCGCCTTTCTTGTTCAGAGACATGTAGTGACTGATTATCGACGAGATCGGAGTTTCTCTGATCCTGTCTTTCAGTTGTTCGAAGGCCATTTCAACCTTTGATATTTCTCAGTTCGATGGATTTAATCAGAGTGCCCTGAGCTAAGAAGATTTTTTCAAATTTGGTCGTAAATTGTGCCAAAAAATGTTCGGGAGATTCTTTTCTAAGATCACGAGATTGCATGACGATCTCAAATCTTTTTTCGTCTTTAAGATGATCCAGCATCCATTCAAAATAGCCATCATGGTCAGTTTTGATGAAAAGTGTGCCACCCGGTTTAAGAACTTTGTGGCAAGCATTCAAAAATGGCTTTTGAAAAAGTCTTTTTTTGTTGTGCCGAGTTTTTGGCCATGGATCCGGAAAAAAATAAAAGACCGATTGGACTTCACTTTCATTAAACATGAATTCAAGTCGCTCCCCTCGGGCGCGGAGGTAGCGGAAGTTTTTGATGTCGATTTTATCAAGTTTTTTCGCCAGAGCAAAACTGCGCTTAAAACGGTGATCCAGTCCAATAAAATTCACTTCAGGATTTTTCTGGCAGTATTCAATCATGAATTCGCCGTAACCAGTCCCAATTTCAATTTCTACTGGAAGCTCATTTTTGAAAATATGCTCGTTCCATCTACCCACATTAGTTTCAGCTTCTTCATCTCTTAAAACGAAGTGATCAAAGCCCGCCAGTTTGTCGTGGTAAGGGTTGTCGTGAGTGTACTTAAATTCCTGACGATACGCGAAGTTATCATCGATCGTTTTTTTAGCATTTGGTGTTGTCATAGATGAGGCATGAGTAGCAAAAAAACACAGAGCAGTAAAACAAAAAAGGCCCTCTCCAGGGGAGAGGGCCTTGATTCAATTAGTCAGAATCTCTTAGCCGATCAATTTAAGGGCGTTTTGACCACTCACGTTGGCCTGAGCCAGCACCGAAGTACCTGCTGCAGTCAAGATTTGGTTACGCGCCTGTTTAGCTGTCTCTTCAGCGTAATCTACATCACGAATACGACTGTTGGCCGAGCTCATATTCTCTGTATAGACTTGCAAGTTATTCGAAGTTGAAGTCAGTCGGTTTTGGAGTGAGCCTAGCATCGCTCTTTGACCGGAGACTTTTTCGATTGCACCATCCAGAGATTCTAAACTCTCACGAGCGCCTTCTTTAGAGGAAACGCTTACTCCCTCTACGCCCATGGAACCGAGACTTGAGTTCAGTGCAGCTGGATCGAAACTGATACGATCTTTAAATTCATCGCCACCAGTACCGATCTGGAATTCTTTTTTATCCCCAGATCCATCAAGAAGTTTGGTTCCGTTAAACTCAGTTACCTGTGAAATACGGTCCATTTCCTGTTTCAATTGTTGATATTCTAAATCCGCCATACCTCTTTCAGAGTCTCCGACAGTATCAGAAGCTGATTGGACAGAGAGTTCACGCATACGTACTAAAATATTAGACGCTTCGTTCAATCCACCTTCTGCAACTTGTACCATCGACACACCGTCATTCGCATTTCGGTTAGCCTGTTGAGCTGACCTGATCTCAGCTTTTAATTTCTCTGAGATCGCTAATCCTGCAGCATCATCTGCGGCTTTTGTAATCCTTGATCCTGAACTCAGTTTCGAAAAGCTTTCTTGCGATTCCTTGTTCACTTTACTCAATGATCCTTGTGCCTGAGCCGATGCCACGTTTGTGTTAATTCTGAAACCCATAGACCTATCCTCCAGTTAAAACCATAAATCCTCCTTGCTAGTAGACGGGGTGTTCAAATCCCATCATCGGGCAACCATGCCCTTTGTTAATTTTGACCCTGTCACCATGACAAAGTCGTTGTTGACCTAGCATTTCGGTTTACCTTAATTAAACATGAGGAATTTTTTGCCCGAGCGGGGATATTTTTTGTAAAGAAAAAGAAAATGGACTTTGGGATGGACGTAAGTGGCTAAAAATACAGACAAAAAAAGTGAGAACCACCTTTTTTGTCTGTTAAGGTTTTTTTAATTATTTATACTGATTAACTGTTTCAATCACGAAATCGACCTCTGCTTGAGACATATATGCAAAGCAAGGAAGGTTAATAACAGATTTTGCAATCCAGTCTGAATTGCCATGAGAAATCTTACCACCCAAGTGACCAGTGGCCCCTGGCTGTTCGCTCATAGCGCCTGGATAAACTGTTCCATATCCAACTTCATGCTTCTTTAGGTATTCAATAAAAGCCGGTCTTGATTCTGGAGTCATGAGGGCCACTGAAAGATAGCCATTCTCCCAGACGTTTGCAGCTGGACCAATGAATTTTAACTGAGGATGCTTAATTCTCTCGCGGTATTGAGAGCAAACTTTACGTCTACTTTCAAGGCGAGCATCCAGATGTTTGAGGGATTCTACTAGAAAGTTTGCTTCATACGCTCCAAGACGGGAATTCCATCCGATCAGCCCATGCTCATAGTGGCTAGTGCGACCGTGGTTAAGCAGTTTGTGGGCGATTTGTGCCACTTCAGAGCTAGTTGTAAAAACAGCTCCGGCGTCTCCGCTTGCACCTAAGACTTTGGCCGGATAAAAACTAGTTGAAGCTGCAAAGGCTCCAGCTAAAAGACTTTCATTATTAATCTTTACGCCAATGGCCTGAGCACAGTCTTCAATAAGTATGACACCTTTTTCTTGGCACAACTTTCTGATTTCAAGAGTCTCAGGGCAGGCCCAACCGTATAGGTGAACTAGGATGGCAGCCTTAGGATTAAATTTTTCAATAGCTTCTTTCACGGCATTAACTGTGAGGTGAAGAGTTTCTTTTGAAACATCGACAGTATAAGGAACAGCGCCAACGTTAACGACAGCTTCAAAAGTTGCCCAGAAAGTCATATCGGGGATTAAAACGCGGTCATTTTTTTCAATACCGGCCGCACGTAAGGCGACTTGAATTGCATCAGTCCCATTCGCACATCCCAAGGCAAAATGGGTGTGAGTATAAGATTTAAGACTCGTTTCAAATTCTGCAATTACAGGTCCACCCACGAAGTGACCATTCTTTAGCAAAGCCGCAGTTTTTTCGGTTACAGTTTCGCAAAAGTTTTTTTCATAACGAAGAATATCAATAAAAGGAACTTTCATATTTTCTCTTTGGTTATATTTTTTTTTGATTCTACTGAAAATTTCGGAAGCCAAAAAGCCAAATAAGCTAGATGTTGTGATTTTTCTTTAACGCACTTGATCGGTGAGAAGGAAGAGAGCTACTTGGTTTTTTGGTTGATCCAACTCTCAAGTATAAGGGCTGCCTTTTTGGCCAGTTTAGGATCTAGAAGTTTCTCATTGAGACGCTTTCGAAGCGCCTCAATGAGTTTCTTGTCTTTTAGAGCTTGATCTAAATCAGTTGGGGTGATTTTGAGCGCGGCCATTAAGCAACTGAAGCTTCAGGGCTACGACGCTTATTAGAAGCCACTTTCGACATATGTTCTTCGATGATGTTGAAAAGTTCTAATTTGGTTGATTTTGGATCCATACCTTTTGGCATGACTGAATAAACAATCTCATTATTCACTTCGGAAAAAATAAACCAAGTGTTTCCAATTTTCTGGAAAAGCACATCTTTTACTTGATCAGCTGATTTTTTAGAGTTGTTGTTTGAAGTTGTTTGGTTCGAAGTTGACATAAAACCCTCCTGGTTTTTTAAGATCGAGATTCACATCCTGTGAATCCATTTGACCAACTCTTCGGAGGGCGGTGTACAAACTTTAGTCATTTCTTTTAAATACTGAAAATATTTTTTACAGCATTCTGACTAAATTAGTACGCCGATTGAAAGCCTAGATAACCACCCAACGTAAATG
>CANFNN010000253.1 GCA_947448095.1 Bacteriovoracaceae bacterium
ACTAACAGTTTTCTTGTTAATTGCATTTTATAAATACGTTTTCTGGGGATAAAGATGAATAAGGTACGAGTTCAGTTTGTAAAATACGATATGACTAAAACCAAGAACCGTAACCGTAAGGATATGCTGGTGGATAATCAGTCAGAGAGTGCTGTCATTGCTCAGCTTGAAAGAATTCACAAAGGTGAACAAGTCGTTACGATTCATGAACTCATTTGGGATGAAAATCAGATTAAGGAAGTCGTTCGGGTTAGTCGAATGGATGAGAACCCGACGTACTACGGCAAAGTGAAATTTTTTGATAAAGAGAAGGGCTTTGGATTCATCGAGCCTGAGAATGAAATGGATGATTTGTTCTTCCATGCAACGGCCTGTCCAGAGGGATATCCTCACGATAAAGACCGAGTGGAGTTCAAAGTGAACCAGGGTCCAAAAGGGTTGTCTGCGACTCACGTGAAAATTATGGAATTCGGAGATTAAAGAATGAATGATACTAAAGCCTTTACACTTCCCAATACATCAACCAACTTAAACCGTATCGGTTACGGGGCCATGCAGTTAGCAGGTCCTCATGTCTTTGGTCCACCCAAGGACATGGATGTTGCTATTTCCATTCTTCATGAAGCCATTGAATGTGGTGTGAATCATATCGACACGAGTGATTTCTATGGCCCGTATATTACAAACCAAATTATTAAAAAGGCCCTTCATCCGTATTCTGAAAAATTGACGATTGTTACTAAAGTGGGTGCACTTCGAGGCCCGGATGGATCTTGGAATCCAGCGATTGGTAAGCAGGATTTGATTGATGCCGTTCACAGCAACCTTAGAAATCTTGGAGTAGAATCCCTTGATATTGTTAATCTTCGAGTTGGCTCACCGATTACTAAAGAAAGTGACTCGATTGCCGAACATTTTTCTATTCTCGTGGATCTTAAGCGTCAGGGCTTAATTCGACACTTGGGACTCAGTACAGTAACTGCAACTCAGATTGCCGAATGTCAGAAAATTTCTGAGGTTGTTTGTGTGCAGAATATGTACAACATCGCTCACCGAACAGACGACGCATTGATAGTGGATCTCGCTCAGCAAGGGATCGCGTACGTACCATATTTTCCTCTCGGTGGGTTCACTCCGCTTCAGTCTTCCACACTCAATAGGGTTGCGGCATCAATCAACAGCACACCTATGCAAGTAGCGCTGGCATGGCTTCTCCAACGCTCTGCCAATATTTTACTTATCCCAGGCACTTCATCGGTCACGCATCTTCGAGAGAACCTGAAGGTAGGAGAGTTGAAACTAACTCCAGAAATGGTGGATGAGCTAGACTTGATTGGGGTTAAATAGTGAGATGATACGGATAGCAGAACCCGACTAAGCTTATCCCCCTTAACAATACGGTATTCAAATCCTCACTTGTCCTGCACACGCTGGGGATGAACTCTTTGACTGGGTCTTTTATAATCTAATTCTAACAAGGATTAGGTTTACCCATGAATCAATATTACCGTTTTATATTTGTAATCTTCTTCGTCTCAATTTCATCCAACGCTCACGCCCGATTGATTCAAATCATTCATACCAATGATCTCCATTCCTATTTCACGGGCAATGCTAAGGGCGCAGGTGGATATGCAAGGGTGATGACGAAGATCAAACAACTGAGAGCAGAGGCGGCGCTTAAAGGCATCGAAGTTTTGCAATTGGACGCCGGGGATTGGGGGGAGGGGACATCATTTTTTCTTTCTGAAAATGGCGCCGATTCTATCAAGGCCTTGGAGATGCTCGGGGTTGAAGTGGCGACGATAGGAAACCATGATTACTTGTTAGGGGGAAATACTCTAGGACGCCAAATTCGAGCAGCGAATGTTAAGACTAAGTTTGTCTTGGCGAATTTAGTTCCCACGCAAGAAATGGAACTAGGAAATACCCTGGTTCCTTTTGTTGATTTAGAACGCGCTCAAATACCACTTCGGGTGATAGGGCTTACAACGGCAGAAGATTTTTATCAGTATTCAGTTTCTCCAGGAAAAGTACTTGAGCCTGTTGTGGTAGGAGAAGCTGAAGCTCAAAAGGCCAAAGCAGCAGGGCGAGAGCTCGTGATTGCGCTAACTCACATCGGGGTTGACCAAGATTATTTGCTCGCCAAAAATTCGAGCGCCATTGATGTGATTGTCGGAGGGCATAGCCACACTAAAGTGACTGATTTGAAATGGGTGAAAAATTTGAGTGGTAGAAACATTCCCATCGTTCAGGCCTGGGCCCATGGACTTGCCGTAGGAAGTCTTTTATTAAATGTGAAAGAAAATGGGGCAGGAGTTGAAGTCGTTGAATATAAACTGCATGAAATTGAGGCCCCTTTAGCAGCTGATCCTGAGATGGTGGAATTCGTAGCGAAATCGAAAGCCAAACGTAACATAAATTTTGAACACAACTGGGATGAAGTTATTGGTGAAACCGAAACACCGATGACAGGTTACGTCGATGGCCAGTCTGTTGAGAAGTCGAGCTGCTGGGGTTATCACATTGCTACTGCTGCCAGAAAAGCCACAAATGCTAGTGTCGGTCTTCACATCGCAAGTTTTGAAGGAGTATCAAAACCCGCTGGCTCCATTACTTATGCGGATCTCGCTGATAGCTTTCCTCACGTAAGTAAGTTTGGTGATCAAGGTTGGGAGATTGCCACTGTTTTAATGTCCGGTTGGAAACTCAAACTCATAATGAAATTAGTCAGTATGAAAGGCCTAGGGGTTACTTTTTCAGGTCTAGGCTATAAGTTACTGCCAGACAAATCTGAAGTTTTGCACATTAATGGCATCGAAGTCGAAGAGAAGGGAAGTTACAGAATCGCTTTCCCGGCCGAGGTCGCACTTGCGATTAATACTTCATTTCCGTCTTACAAAAAATATTTGCAGGGGCTGGAGCATACAGGCCACTACTATTGGCCAACTATGTCTAAGTACATAAAAGAAAATTCTCCGATTCATTGCCGAAATTAATCTAAACCTCAAAGATGCTGGCATGGGGATTTACTTTTTATTGAAACCTCCTTTACCATTAGAGGATACATCTGACGTTCAAGGTTATTCATGAATTCTCCAACCCTCACACCGAATCGTAGAAAATTAGAATTTGATAAGAAGCTCAAGCAAATTGAAAGTGATGAGTTAAAATTAAAAGCTCTAGAGCAACAACTTTTAAGTCTTCAGTCCCGCATGGCCTCTGAGTGTAATCCACTAGTCGAAGAATTTTGTAATCTCAGGGTAGAGAATCTGACTAAACTTAAACAATTCTTGAGTGATTCATCTTTTAAGAAAAAAGAAAAACGTCATCTGATTCATCTGATGGTCCAGCTTGCGGCTGGGCTTCAAGCAGTAGGAGATCCTCGCGCGCAGCCTTTTTTAGATGAACTTATTCCTCAAGAAGAATCTGAGATCAATCAAGGACCTGAAGAGTTTGAATCTCATCAATTTAAATCCGCTGTCTCAGTGGAAAAACAAACCGAAGGCAAGCTTGAGATCAAAACTCTCTTTCGACAATTGGCCAAGGCTTTTCATCCCGATAAGGAGCCTCTGGAGCATCTCAAGGAAGAAAAGAATTCTTTAATGAAAAAAATTACTGCTGCATATGAGAATCAAGACCTCTATGGACTTCTAAAAATTGAAAAAGAGCATCTGGGACCAAGAGAGTTTACGGAAGATAAGATTGAACTTTATATCAAACATATTAATGATCGTCTTAAAGAGCTTAAGTCGTTTGAGGCGAGTCTAAAAAAGCATGGTCCTTTATCTAAAATTTATAGATTTATTTATTCTCGTAAAACGACTATTCAGGAATACAATATTCAAAATGAGCTCTCAAAGATTGAAGACGAAGTTCAAAAAGAAAAAGAGCTTCAGTCCATCTTTTGGGATAGGTCATCCCTACGCAATTATCTGAAATCTTAGGCAACAATCCAAAGCCTATAGTGCATTTTTTCCCTACCCAGCAATTAATCATTTTTTGAGATAAACTGACTCCAGTTATAAACAGGAGTTTTGTATGAAATCTTGCTCGCTTCTTATTTTGTTATTCACCCTGGCCTCATGTTCCACCCCGGTGACGACTCCTCCCTTTGGTGTTGCCGCTGAAAATGCTTGGTTTTTAGAGCAAGATACATCCAATCATTTGGCGGTGCCAATGTACTGCATGTCGGATGTGAAAGAGGGGAAAGCTAATCCCAAGTGCTATAAAGCCAAAACGGTTAAGCAGTAATTGAAACGGTTTTAATACACTTTTCTCCTGAAGAATAGAAAGCTCATTTAGTCAGGTAGAAAAGAGATGCAGTTTGTTTGAAAAAATTTAAAATATGAAAGTATATAACTTATTAAAGGAGTCCATTTTGAAA
>CANFNN010000254.1 GCA_947448095.1 Bacteriovoracaceae bacterium
ACGCTTATCGCAGGACTTTAGAATCCCGAGATTAATTTTATCTTTGTTGTAAGGCTCACGTCTTCCATCACGCTTGATAACCATGGGCATTGAGAGCTCAACAGTTTCAAAAGTGGTGAAGCGCTTCTGGCAAGTTTCACACTTTCTGCGACGTCGAATGACACAACCCTCTTCAGAGTTACGTGAGTCTAAAACCTTTGTATCTTCGGCCGAGCAGTAGGGACATTTCATAATGTAAACCTAGACTAGATGTTGTGCTTGTTGGCGCATAAATACCATGACAGGGACAAGTTAGAAAGCTAAATAGTTGATACTATGAGAAGCAGATCGGTTTTTAAATCATCCATAAGTTGAAGGAATGACGTAAAAGGCTGCCCCCGGCAACGTTACTTTTTCTTCCCGCAACTGCCTTCAGTCCAAGTTTTGTGTCCATTGCATTCAGCATCACATGAATTACCGTAGTTAACCCCACCAGCACAGACTGGTTGGAATATCTTCATGCAAAGACAGGGCTGAACCGTAAGGGGACTCACAGGCTTAGCATCACTTTCAGTGGCCGAGATCTGTGAAGTCTTTGGTGTTGAGCAGGCAATCAAAGATAAAAGTAAAAACCATTTCATTTGAAACCTTTGGATTTAGCCGTAAACCGGAAATTTAAGACATAGTTCGCGAACACTATTTTTCACTTCTTTTTGAAGCTTCTCATCAGTTGGGTTCTTAAGGGCTTTAACAATTAACTCACCCATGATTTTTGTTTCTGCTTCTTTGAATCCTCGAGTTGTTACGGCCGGAGTTCCAAGTCGAATTCCAGAAGTCACAAAAGGGGAGCGCTTATCATTAGGCACCATGTTCTTGTTACAAGTGATATCCACTTTTTCAAGAATCTCTCCCGCTTCTTTTCCGCTCATGTTCACCGAATCAGTTTTTAGAAGAACCAAATGGTTATCAGTTCCTCCTGATACTAATTCAATGCCATTATCCATTAAAGTCTTGGCGAGTATTTTAGAGTTTTTCACAACTTGTTCTTGATAAGTTTTGAATGATGGATCCAGCGCTTCTTTAAAAGCGACCGCTTTCCCAGCGATGACGTGTTCTAGAGGTCCACCTTGGATTCCTGGGAATATTAACGAATTGAATTTTTTCGCCAGGTCCTCGTTGTTTGTGATGATTAATCCCCCTCGAGGTCCACGAAGCGTTTTATGTGTGGTTGATGTGACGACATCTGCCAGCTCAACGGGAGAAGGGTGAAGACCAGCAGCGATGAGGCCTGCAATGTGGGCCATATCGACCATTAAAATGGCATCAATTGATTTTGCGATATCTGAGATTTTTTTAAAATCAATAATTCTTGGATAAGCAGAAGCCCCCGCAATGATCATGCGTGGTTTGTGTTTCTTGGCGATGTCTTCCATTTGATTGTAATCAATTGTTTCAGTCCCTTGCTCTAGACCGTAGTGAAGTGCTTTGTAGAGCTTGCCTGAAAAGTTAACTGGAGACCCATGAGTCAGATGTCCGCCTTGGGCCAGATCCATTCCTAGAAAAGTGTCACCGTGATTAAGCATGGCCAAATAAACGGCCATATTCGCCTGAGAACCTGAGTGAGGCTGAACGTTCGCAAATTTTGCATTGAAAATGGTTTTAAGTCGCTCAATGGCCAGAGTTTCAATCTCATCAACAAATTCACAACCGTTGTAGTAGCGTTTTTTTGGGTAGCCCTCAGCGTATTTATTGGTCAGGCATGAGCCTTGGGCTTCCATGACAGCTTTTGAACAGTAATTTTCTGAAGCAATCAGTTCTAATCCATGTTCCTGGCGTTCTTGTTCTTTCATTATCCATTTATAGACTTCTGGGTCAGTTGTATTAATTGAATCGAGCATGGTGAATGTCTCCAGGGTGTTTGCTGTATTTTAAGAAATACTAAGGGCTCTGCCTATTAAAAACAGCTGTTTGTTAAGTTAGACAGACTATGTAATTTCTACCTCTTAGGTCATACGTGACCAGATTATCCCTTAAGATGGAATTCTATGATGATTTTCGGATTAATTTTGGTTTTAGCTCTCGTACAGTCCCTATTTGGGGTAGGGATCCTACTTTTTGGGACCCCTATACTTCTCATAATGGGTTACGAATACCAAGAAGCACTGATGTACTTATTGCCTGCTTCAGCGGCTTTGAGTTGGAGTCAGGTTTGGGATTTTAGAACCTATAAACTTGATGGCGGATATCGAAAAATATTTTTACTCATTTGTATTCCAAGCTTAATGCTTGGAATGTTTGTTACTCAGTATTTTAATTTCAAATTCGAAATACGAGTCTTCGTAACCTGCATGCTATTTCTGGCTTTCATCCTTAGGACTTCGTCTCGTTTGCGAGTAAAGCTTCAGTCGCTGATGCGAAGTAAATTAAAAATCGCTCTGGCGTCAATGGGTCTTATTCATGGACTTTCGAATATGGGTGGTTCTGTTCTTACGCCCTTAGTTTCCAGTCTTTATTCTGACAAAAACAAAGTCATGGCCGGAGTCAGTTTTGATTATGCTTTTATGGCCACTTTTCAATTACTTATTCTTGTTCTCATTCAAGGTCATAAGTTTATACCCCAATACTTCGTTTGTAGTTTGCTTGCCTTAGCAGTGAGATATTTCATTGGGAAAAAGGTCTTTGCTTTTACTAAAGACAAATATTACCAGCGCCTCATTAATGGCTTCATCCTGGCGAATGCGGTTTTTTTATTTTTAAGTTTTAAATAAAATTAAACGGGCTTTTTAAATAGCGTCGAAGAATTTGTCCCACCAAAACCAAAAGAATTATTAAGAGCGTATCGTATGTCTTTTTTGATGGCTTTATTCGCGACGTAATCCAAATCACAAAGCGGATCTTGGTTTTCAAGGTTGATCGTAGGAGGAAGCATTCCTGTCTCTAGAGCCTTAATACAGAAAATACTTTCCAGTCCACCGGCCGCACCTAGTAAGTGACCAGTCATAGATTTAGTCGAACTCACATGAAGCTTGTAAGCGTGATCTCCAAAAACTTTCTTGATTGCCTGAGTTTCTGCCACGTCTCCCAAAGGAGTCGAAGTTCCATGAGCATTGATGTAGCCCACTTCTTCATTTCTTACGCCGGATAGTTCCATCGTTTGTTGCATGCACAGAAGAGCACCTGTCCCTTCAGGATGAGGAGCAGTTATGTGGTAGGCATCTGAGCTTGCGCCAAAGCCAACAACTTCAGCAATGATTCGTGCACCACGTGCTAAGGCCTTATCATAATTTTCAAGTACTAAAATTCCTGCACCTTCACCCATGACAAATCCATCACGACCCAGGTCGTAAGGACGAGAAGCACGTCCTGGTTCATCATTTCTTTTTGAAAGTGCCTTCATGCTGGCAAAGCCAGCGATGGTGTACCCAGTAATGACACCTTCAGTTCCGCCAGTGATCATGGCATCTTGTCTGCCCATCATAATTTCAGAAGCTGCTAGTCCAATAGCATGAGCACTTGAAGCGCATGCCGAAGCCACTGCAAAGTTAATTCCCTGAAATCCATAATGTATGGAGACTAAACCCTCAGGCATATTTGGGATACAAGAAGGAATGAAGAAAGGGGAGACACGCCTCGCACCCTTTTCCAAAAATATTCTGTAGTTTGCTTCGATGTGCGGGAATCCGCCGAGTCCAGTACCAAAAATTGTTCCAATTTTCCCAGGAGCGTATTTGGCGTCCAGTAATCCAGAATGCTTTATGGCTTCGTCCGCTGAATGGAGAGCATATTGATTGAAAAGATCAAAGCGGTCCTGATCTTTTAAAGACATCAGACTTTCATCAAGTTTGAAGTTTTTTATTTCTCCACCAAAGGTAACAGGCCAACCTTCAGTTAATTGACGTTCTAAAGTGGTGATTCCAGATTTACCGGCAAGGGCGTTTTTCCAAACTTCGTCCAGGCTATTACCTAGACCACAGATCGCACCCATTCCGGTTACAGCTACGCGATTTAGTTTCATATGATACTCTCAAAACGAAAAAGCCTCCTTGCGGAGGCCGTTTCGATTAGTGTGACTTTGCTTTAAGGTAAGCGACGATATCGCCAATAGACTTAAGATTTTCAGTTTCATCTTCTGGAATCTCAACGCCAAACTCATCTTCCATCTTCATCATGAGTTCAACCATGTCTAAAGAATCGAGGTTAAGGTCATCCACAAAGCTAGTATTTAGGCTGATATTAGCAGCGTCCATTTTTGTTGCTTCAGAAACGAGCTTGATTACTTTTTCTTGTAATTCCATCAAAATATCCTCCAAAATGTGAGAAGCAGTAATCTATTAGAAGTGCATCCCGCCGTCAATTTTTATGATTAACAGAGGGCGTTGATCCT